>JAUNPP010000002.1 GCA_030536685.1 Lachnospiraceae bacterium | reverse complement strand
ATCCAGAGCCACTTTAATCTTATTCTTCTGTATCCAGAGTCACTTTGATTTTATTCAGATGCCAGATATCATCGACATAATCCTGGATTGTTCTGTCAGAAGAGAACTTACCAACATTGGCTATGTTGCGGATTGCAGCTTCTGCCCACCAGCTGGTGTTCTTGTAAGCATTTTCCACGCGGGACTGAGCTTCTGCGTAGGAGCGGAAGTCCTTCAGGATAAAGTAGGTATCAGCTCTGGAGGTTACATAGGTGTTCAGCAGTGAGTTGTAAAGATCTCTGAAACGTTCCGGGTTATCGGGTGAGTAGAAACCATTGATCAGCTGCATAAGAACCTTACGGATTTCCATATCGCTGTTGAAGATATCCATGGGGTTATATCCGCCGTAGTTCTGGTAATCGATAACTTCCTGAGCGGAAAGGCCGAAGATGAAAGCATAATCGGGGCCAACTTCTTCTACAATCTCTACGTTTGCACCATCCATGGTACCCAGAGTCAGAGCGCCATTTAACATGAATTTCATGTTGCCGGTACCGGAAGCTTCTTTACTTGCAGTAGAAATCTGTTCGCTGACATCTGCTGCTGCGAAGATCCATTCAGCATTGGATACACGGTAATCTTCGATGAAGACAACCTTGATCTTGTTGTTGATGGAAGCATCGTTGTTGATTACGTCAGCTACGCTGTTGATCAGCTTGATGGTCAGTTTTGCAAGCTTGTAGCCTGCGGCTGCTTTTGCACCGAAAATGAAGGTTCTGGGGTAGAAGTCCATATCGGGATGTTCTTTGATCTGGTTGTACAGATACATAACATGCAGGATATTTAACAGCTGACGTTTGTATTCATGGAGACGTTTTACCTGCACATCGAAGATAGAACGGGGATCAACATCCACATTGTTATGCTCTTTGATGTATTTTGCAAGGCGAACCTTGTTCTGGTACTTGATCTGCATAAATTCTGCCTGGCATTTGGGGTCGGAAGCATAAATTTCAAGGCCTTTCATGCGGGACAGGTCAGTGATCCATTCGTCGCCGATCTTGCTGGTAACCCAATCTGCTAACAGGGGATCTCCATGAAGCAGGAAACGACGCTGTGTGATACCGTTTGTCTTATTATTGAACTTTTCAGGATACATCTCATAGAAATCCTTCAGTTCCTGGTTTTTCAGAATTTCAGTATGCAGACGGGCAACGCCATTTACAGAGAAGCCTGCAATAATTGCCATGTTTGCCATACGAACCTGACCGTCGTAAATGATAGACATCTTAGCAATCTTTTCTTTGTAGCAGTCAGGGTATTTCTGCTGCAGCTGAATGCAGAAACGGCGGTTGATTTCTTCTACGATCTGGTAGATACGGGGCAGCAGGCGGGAGAACAGCTCGATCGGCCATTTTTCCAGAGCTTCTGCCATGATCGTATGGTTGGTATATGCACAGGTTTTATTGGTGATTTCCCATGCTTCATCCCATTCCAGGTTGTATTCATCCATTAACAGACGCATCAGTTCGGGAACTGCTACGGTAGGATGTGTATCATTTAACTGGAAAGATACCTTTTCTGCAAGATTGCGGATGTCGGTATGTTTTGGGTTTTTCAGGTACTTTTTAAGCGCAGTCTGAACAGATGCGGAAATGAAGAAATACTGCTGTTTCAGACGAAGCTCTTTACCTGCATAGTGATCATCACAGGGATAGAGCACTTCTACGATATTTCTGGCCAGATTCTCAGATTCTACGGCTTTGCGGTAATCGCCGCGGCCGAAGTCTTCCAGATCAAATGCAGTAATGGGTTCTGCATCCCAGATACGCAGAGTATTTACAACATTGTTGCCGTATCCTACGATGGGAAGGTCATAGGGAATAGCACGTACTGTCTGATATCCCTTCTGTTTAAAGTGTGCGCGGCCTTTTTCATCGTATTCAGTAACAGTGTAGCCTCCGAAATGTACTTCCTTGGCATATTCATCACGGCGGATTTCAAAGGGGTTGCCGTTCTTTAACCAGTCATCCGGAACTTCCTTCTGGTAGCCGTCACGGATTTCCTGTTTGAACATACCGTATTTGTAGCGGATACCGCATCCGTATGCAGGATATCCCAGTGTTGCCAGGGAATCGAGGAAACATGCAGCCAGACGGCCAAGACCGCCGTTGCCTAAAGCATAGTCTCTTTCCTGATCTTCAATGACATTCAGATCAAGGCCCAGTTCTTCCAGTGCAGCTTTTACTACATCAGATGCCTGCAGGTTGATGATATTGTTGCCGAGTGCACGGCCCATCAGAAATTCCATGGACAGGTAATATACCATTTTGGCATCCTGTTCGTCATAGGCTTTGTGGGTGGCCATCCACTGTTCAACAATAATTTCTTTTAACGCGTAAGCGACAGCATTAAAAATCTGCTGCTGACTAGCATCGTCAACAGTTTTTCTGTAAAGTGTTTTCAGGTAGTTTTTTACATCAGATTTGAACGCTTCCTTATTCAGGGTTGTACTCATTCTCTATACCTCCTGTGTACCTCTATGTTACACCTGTTTTGGGTCAAAGCTAATTATAATAATCGAAAGGTGTGGGTGTCAAGGCGCACATTTACTGATACTGAATCCTGTTTACGGGGAATTAATGGCATACTGACCAATTATTTTTGGGATTTTTATAAAAAAAAAGAGGGATTGTGGAAGTTGCTGGAAATTTTTCAGAAAATTTTATGATTATGGGGTTAATTTTTTTACCGAAAATGGATTACATGTGATATACTATATAGGATTCCTGAGGGAATTACTGAGAAATGAGCAGAATTTTCATGCTGTTTTCGCTGCCGGTTCGATGGCGGATGGGGATTTTCATCTAATGATACATGATAGAATGATAAATGAAGCATGTGAACGAAGGAGAATACAAGGAGAACATTATGAAGCGGATCATAAGGAATTTATGGATAGATTGGAGAAATCTTGGCATTTTGCTGCTGATCATTCTGGTGCAGATGTACTGCGCTGTCAAAACGGCAGATACCGTATATGAGATGAGGAGTACCGGGGCAGGGGACAGCGGAATTGAATATGCGGTGGCACAGAAGCTGACTTCGGATGGTTTTCAGCGCGTGAGACTCTATATGTCGGATTCAGAGCGGATGGAATGGGAAAACTGTTATGAAAAGACAGAGGATGGGTTTTATTGTTTAAGCGAGTCCTGTAAGCTTCAGAATCGGCTCGAGGAGCTTGACGGAAGGTTTCTGATTCCGCAGGCGGTGGCGCAGAAGCTTTCGCAGATGAGTAAGGGAGAGGTGGAAGCCTTTCTGAAGGAGCGTGCTGAAAAGAGCGGGATTACAGGCTCGGGAGAAGACGGGGCGCTGAAAACAACCGATTATCTGGAGGTTCGTGATCTGATGGAGCATGAGTTCGGACAGGATGAGGAGAAAGAGATTCGCAGCCTGGCGATTTCCTTTGTCAGGAAACAGAGCGATGTGACCGGAGTGGATCTGGAGAAGATTCAGACCCGTTATCTGTCGGGTTCTGTATTCTGGATCATTTTAAATCTGCTGCTGATCGCGGGGACAGCGGTCGGAGCATTTCTGCTCTGCGGCACGCAGGAACAGCTGATTGGACGGCGGATTCGGGAAGCGGAGGTGTGTCAGGCAGAAAAACTGCTTTTCTATGTGCTTTATCTGCTTTGCGGCGCGATCTTGTTAAGTGGAATTGCTTTTTCACGTCTGATGCAGACAGATGCTGCTCCTGGCTGGTATGCGGCGGGTCTGATCGTGCTTGCGGCGGCTCTTATTGCGGTATGGCTGATCTGTACCAGAGCGGAGCTTAAAAATGTATATGAAAAGCTGGCGGTTACGAAAAAGGGCAGATGGGCTATTATGAACAAGCTCAGGATTTTTGCCGCAGCGGGAGTCCCGGCGGCAGCCTTTATAGCAGGGCTGACCTCGGTTTTTTCACGGGCTTTTGGAAATCTGCTGTTTCTTATTCTGGCGGATATTCTGGCAGCGGCAGCTTTTTTCCTGTTTCGGGAGCTGCTTCCTATGGCCGACTGTGTGGAGGAAAGCTTTGCAGAGGCTGACGATATAGATGACTGGGGGCGTTTATGAAAAGGATAAAAAATGGAGGAAGTTACATATGAAGTTTCAGGTGATATTGTTTGATCTGGATGGAACCATTACAGATTCAGGCCCGGGGATCATGAACTCTGTGCGGTATGCGCTGAGCCGATTTGGAATTGAAAATCCTGATCCTGCGGTTTTGCGGCGCTTTGTGGGCCCGCCTCTGACGGATTCCTTTGAACGGTTTTATCATTTATCTGCCGCAGAGGCGGTAAAAGCAGTAGGATATTACCGGGAATATTATTCTGCAGGCGGTATTTTTGAAAATGCGGTTTATGAAGGGATAACAGAGATGTTAAAGGCGCTGCGTGAAATGGGCTGCCGCCTTTATCTGGCAACCTCCAAGCCGCAGGTATTTGCAGAGCAGATTCTGGAGCATTTTGGAATCCGGTCGTATTTTGACGGGGTGACGGGCAGCTTTCTGGATGGAACCCGGGTGAATAAGGATGAGGTCGTGGCGGAAGCCCTGCGTCAGGCGGGAGTGACTGCTGAGAAAAAGGCAGATGCCCTTATGGTGGGTGACCGCGAGTATGATATAAAGGGCGCTCATAAACACGAAATTCCTGCAGTGGGAGTTTTATTTGGCTACGGCAGCGAGGAAGAACTTCTGACCGCAGGAGCTGACTGGGTGATTCACAGACCGGAGGAACTGATTTCCATTGCAGCAGGCAGTGATAAGACGGATGCGGCCGTTTGTGAAGCGGCAGAACGGAGACACTATGGAAATAAAGAATGATTCAGAAAAAATACTTTCTTATGTACAGGAGATCGTTTCAGCACGGCCTTATAAGCTGGTTATCAGTAAACCGGCTTCGAAAGACCAGGTGAATAAAAAAATCAATATTCTGCTGAAAAAAGGCTATTATCAGGTGGAAAAATATACAAAAACCCAGGTGTTTCATGAAAATCTGGCATTTTCCAGAATCGTAGCATGCTGTACGGAGTATCTGGATGGACAGTTTCTGCAGCTGAATGCCTGGTCACAGTCCTGTGAGTTCAGCATCCTGATTTCCAAAAAGGGAAGGATATCGTGGAAAAAGCGGAATCTGCAGGAGAACAGCTCAAGACCGCAGGCGCAGATGACTCATAACCGGCAGAAGAAATATATTTTAGCGGAAGGTGAGATCATTCCGCCGCTGATCGATATGGGAATTTTTACGAAAGAGGGAAGAGTTGCCGCTTCCATGCAGGATAAGTTTCGTCAGATCAACCGTTTTGTGGAAATTGTGGATGATGCTGTTAAGAATCTTAAAAAAGAAAAGCTTACCATTATTGATTTTGGCTGCGGCAAATCGTATCTGACGTTTATTCTGTACTATTATTTCACACAGATCCGACAGATTAAGGTGGATATGACAGGTCTTGATCTGAAGGAGACGGTTATCAGCAACTGCAATAAAGCAGCTGCAAAATATGGCTATACAGATCTGCATTTCGAGCTGGGAGATATTAACGGATATAAAAGCGATAAGCCTGCGGATATGGTGATTACGCTTCATGCCTGCGACACAGCTACAGATTACGCCCTGTTTCATGCGATCTGCTGGAAAGCCGGTATGATTTTTTCGGTGCCCTGCTGCCAGCATGAGTTAAATAAACAGTTTTCCAGTGACCATCTGAAGCTGCTTGAGCGGTATGGAATCGTAAAAGAAAGGACTGCGGCTTTGATGACGGATGCAATCCGCGCCAATCTGCTGGAATACTGCGGTTACAAAACGCAGCTTATGGAATTTGTGGAGCTGGAAAATACGCCGAAGAATCTGCTGATTCGTGCGGTTCGCCAGAATGAACAGGGGATGCGGCACAAATCGGAGCAGGAGCGGAGGAAAAACTGTCTGCGGGAGGTCGAAGCTGTTATGGAGGAATTTCATTTCTTCCCCTCGCTGTACCGGCTTTTGAAGGAAGACGGGCATTTATCCTGAGAATGGAAATAAAAAATGGGCTGCGTCGGTTTTTGGCTGGCGCAGCCCATTTTGCGGTTACATTTACAGAAAAGCTGCAAATGCACCATTTTTTAAAATTCCACAGAACATACCGTGATAGAGGTATGGTGATTTGATAGAGGTACGGCATATTCTGTGAAATAAAAAGCTTTTTAGTACTCGCCGCTTACAGAAGGGGGAGATGGAATCTTATTGTGCTTCAAGATCAATATCCCGGTCATAGTCGACATTGTCAAAATGGAAACCGAACATATGATAAAAATCTTCCCAGTAGCCTTCTACATCGGCAAGCTCCAGGAGATTGCTGCTGTTTACTTTCTCCCAGCGTTTCATCACTTCTTCCTGGATTTCAGGCTTCATTTCCCAGTCATCCAGGCGGATCTGACCTTCTTCATCCAGAGCGGCATCCTTTGCGGGAAGCTTGTCCTTGAAAAGACGGTTCATCTGTTCGATACAGCCTTCGTGAAGACCGTGATCTTTCATGACACGGTAGAGCAGGGCAAAGTAAAGCGGAACGATGGGAATCGCTGAGCTGGCCTGTGTAACCAGTGCCTTATTGACAGAAATACGTGCGGTCAGCCCCTTATCTGCAAATTCCTGGTTCAATGCGGTACAGGAATCATACAGATGTTTTTTCGCCAGACCGATCGTACCTTCGTGATAGACGGGGTAAGTCAGCTGGGGTCCGATATAGGAGTAGGCAATCGTCAGCGCATGCTCGGCTACGACACCTGCTTCATAAAGCGCGCGGATCCAGAGAATCCAGTCCTCGCCGCCCATAACCTTTCTGGTTCCTGTGATTTCTTCCTCTGTTGCAGGTCCGATGGTAGCCGTTTCAATGGTATTGTCCTTCAGAACCCAGGATTTTTCCGTAAAGGAACCTTGGGTGGTTTTTAAAGCGGAGGTGTAGGTGATGCCATCGGGTGCAGTTCTTCTGGGAGCTGCCAGACTGTAAATGATGCAGTCGATCTGTCCCAGATCTTTTTTAATGGTTTCAATTGTCTGCGCCTTGATTTCTTCAGAAAAGGCGTCTCCGTTAATGGTTTTGGCATAAAGTCCTTCTGCTGCTGCAGCTTTTTCAAATGCCTGTGTATTATAAAAGCCGGGAGTGGCAGTTCTGCGAGCTGTAGCCGGTTTTTCAAACATGATTCCCAGTGTGTCCGCACCGCATCCAAAGGAAACGGTGATACGGCTGGCAAGACCATAACCGGTGGAAGAGCCGATTACCAGAACTTTTTTGGGACCGTTCATAGGTCCGCAGGCTTTGGTTGTCTCGATTTGTCTTTTTACATATTCTGCGCAGCCATCGGGATGAGCTGTTGTGCAGATGAAACCTTTTACTTTCGGTTGAATAATCATATGAATCTCCTCTGACTTCCTTCAGACAGCAGCCGATAGCGGTACTGACCGTGGAAGTAACTGATTGAAATGACGTCAGGCATTTCAGATCATGATAAAAAATAGATACTTTGAAAATCAAAACATATTCTAGCACAGGAATTTGAAAAATGCAATAGGAGAATCGGACAGGACTGGAAAAACTATAATATTTGTATTATAATTGCAGAAAAAAAGTATAAAAGATGGGTAATTCCTTACTGGCTGTAAGGGTTATTAACCATAAATATATTGTAGTAGAAAGGTATAAAAAGGGTATAAAACTATGAAAGAACCTGTACTTGTAATTATGGCAGCCGGCATGGGCAGCCGCTATGGAGGACTGAAGCAGATCGATCCCGTGGATGCATGGGGGAATATTATCATTGATTATTCGATTTTTGACGCAATTGAAGCAGGCTTTAAGAAGATTGTTTTTATTATCAAAAAAGAAAATGAAGCTGATTTCAGGGAAGGAATCGGAAGCCGCGCAGGAAAATACGCCGAAGTGCAGTTCGTATATCAGGAGCTTTCGAATCTGCCGGAAGGATTTTCCGTGCCGGAAGGAAGAGTAAAGCCGTTTGGTACAGCTCACGCAGTGCTCTGCTGCAAAGATGTGATCGATGGACCGTTTGCAGTCATCAATTCGGATGATTATTATGGAAAATCAGCATTTCGCCAGATTTATGATTACCTGTCACGAACAGAGGATGATGAAAAATATCATTATGTAATGGTCGGATATCGTCTGGGCAATACTTTGACAGAAAACGGCTATGTTTCCAGAGGCTGCTGTGTAACAGATGAACAGGAAAACCTTGTCAGCGTAACCGAGCGGACAATGATTGAAAAACGTCCGAATGGAGCTGCTTACTCTGAAGATAAAGGGGACACCTGGACCGATATTTCACCGGAAACCGTTGTTTCCATGAATATGTGGGGCTTCGGAAAAAGCTTTTTAAAAGAGCTGGAAAACCGTTTCGCCGGATTTTTAACAGAAAATCTGCCGGTAAATCCTCTGAAATGTGAATATTTCCTTCCTTTTGTTGTAACGGAGCTGTTGAAAGAGGAGAAGGCGGATGTAAAGGTTCTGAAATCAGAGGATAAGTGGTATGGAGTCACTTATCATGAGGATAAACAGTCTGTGGTAGATGCGCTGGCTTCTATGAGGAAAAAGGGCATGTATCCTGAGAAGGTCTGGGAAAAATAAAAGGAATCTAAAGTTATTCTATAGGAATCTAAAACGATTCCGGTAAAATATAAAAGTATCTCATGAGAATCTAAAAAAAATTTAAACTTTCTTATATATTTAAGACTATATTGACAAGCAACAACACATGTGCTAGTATAAATTTCGTAACGAGTTTATATTCCACATGTGTTGTTTTGCATTTACAATAACCTGCAGAACGTTATTGGTGGATGGCTTTAGAAAGGAGATTGGTATGAAAGCATTTCTTGAAGAGTATGGAATTGCTATTTTTGTAATTGCCTGCATTATGATCCTGGTCGCGATGGCGGAGCCTGTCGGTACGGCGATTCAGACGGCAGTATTGAACACGATTACAGATTTTACAAAGGGCGCTTTGACTGCGTAGAGGGGGAAAGTTGGCAGAATTATATCTTGAAGATGAGGTGTTTGGGAATTTACTGCCGTTTATTCGGGATGAACAGATTACGGATATTAATTACAACGGATCGGCGCTTTGGGTGGATCATCTGGTTCGGGGGAGATATCAGGTGCCGTCTTATCGGGCGGACAGCAGCTTTCTGAATCGTTTCAGTATGCGGATCGCGAATCTGATGAACCGTTCGTTTAATCAGTATGAGCCTTTGCTGGAGGCGGAGACAGATGAACTGCGTATATCGATTATTCATGAATCGGTTACGAACACCGGACGGAGCATATCAATACGAAAGACACCCGGTGTGCGCCGTTTGAACCGGGAGCGGATGCTGGCGACATCGTATTGCACGGAGGAACTGGATATTTTTATGGCGAATGCGGTTCGGGCTGGCTTTACGCTGGCTGTGGCGGGACTTCCGGGGGCAGGAAAAACAGAGTATCTGAAGGCCATGACAGCCTATATTCCTCCTGCCAGAAAGGTGATTACAGTGGAGGATAATCTGGAGATCCGATATCGGCTGATCAATCCGGGGAAGGATTGTATTGAGATTAAAGTGGGGGATACGTTTTCTTATTCCAGAGCAATCAAAGCCTCCATGCGTCAGCTTCCGGGCTGGCTGATTCTTTCGGAGGCAAGGTCTGTGGAGGTACAGTACCTGCTGGAAACGATGTCGACCGGTATCAGCTGCATGACTACGATCCATACGGATGATGTACGAAAAATACCCGATCGCTTCTGCAGTATGATGGGGAAGGATGTAACCAATGAAGTCTATTCTTTTCTTGATTTCGGTATTCTGGTCGGATGCTATAATATGCCGGAGAAGGGAATCTGCAGAAGAATTGAACAGGCGGCACTTTTTGACAGAAACGAGGGGGAAAACAGGATGATAGTATTTTATCAGGATGGAAAGATGGTTCGTCCCAGGCTTTCTGAAACAATGCAGCGTAAATTTGCGTTTGCAGGAATTTCAGACCCGTTTTGCGAGACAGAGGACAGAGTGTTATGTACAGGCTGATACTGCTGGCTCGAATGCCGGCCTTTTTCCTGGCGACCGCCTTTTTATGCAGATTGAAGCTGCCGGTGCAGGCTGTATTGTGGATCGTTTCGGGGATTCAGGTTCTGGTGCTGAAGCGGCAGAGGGAAAAAGAGGAGGATCTGCGTCAGCGAGCGGAAGAAGGGTATTTTTATATGGAGCAGCTGATCTACAGCTTTCGCAAGCACCATAAGATTCCGGCTGCCCTCCATGATATGACGCTTATAACGGAAGGAAGGCTCTATCGGTGTACTGCAAGGGCAGCAGAGCAGCTGGAAAAGGATGTTGTTTCGGAGAACCTGTTTCAGACGGCATTTTCGGGGATTGAAGCAGAGTATGGAATGCCGCTGCTGCGTCAGCTTCATACTTTCCTGATCCGGGTTGAGGAGCAGGGAGGCGACTGCACTACGGCTTTGAATCTTTTGCTGGAACAGCTGAGAACCTGGAAAAAGTACGAGAATGCTTTCTGGAGCCGTAAAAAAAGCATTCAGAGCCGTCTTGTACTGGCAATTGTGCTTTCCTGTTTCATCTGTCTGGCAGTAGTCCGTATGATGCCGGCGGGAAGCCGCGTGACGGAGCTTCTTGCGTATCAGATCTGCACCGGGACAGGCCTGTTTTTATTTCAGCTTCTGTATCTGCTGTTTCGCACAGTGTCTGCAGGAGATCAGCGGGAAAGCAGGCAGCTGGATATGCAGCAGATTGAGAAACTTTATCTTCGATTGGAATCGTCCATGCATGGCCCCCGTTATCTGCGTGCGGTCAGGCGGCTGGAAAAGGAAGTCCGATTGTATTTTTCAGAATGGATGTTTGATATGATACTTCGTCTGCAGACAGAGAATGTACAGACTGCGATTGCGCATTCGCTGGATGATGCACCGGAGGTTCTGGTCAGACCTCTGTACAGGCTGATACAGCAGCAGCAGGCAGATCCGGTCTCGATTCAGCCATATCTGAATTTTTTGAAGGAGCTGGAGCTTCCTGAAGTCCATGCAGTGATGCTTCAGCTGTATGCGATTAACGATATGGGAAAAGAAGAAATCAGAGAACAGATTTATGCAATGCTGGAACAGAATCAGAGAATGGAGGAGGTTGCGGATGAATTAAAGGCAGATACTGTTCTGTCATGGATGGGGATGCTTGCAGCGCTTCCGATGCTCGTTTCTGTGGCGGTGCTTGTCATAAATCTGAGTCTGATGCTCTTTTCCTTCCTGGGAAGGATGCATCTGTATAAAGGGTAAGTTGTACAGAGGATGAAGGAGAGGGGGAGCGGATTGACGCAGGAGGTGAAAATGTGAAGAATCTTCTGGAAGAATTGGGCGGATGTCTGATACTGGTTTTAATGGGGAAGGTATTGCTTTCCGTGATGGGGAATGTGTACAGTCTTATGGGGGCATTATGAATAATGAATATCAGAAGAAAAAGAAAAAAACGGGGCAGTCCTGGGGCATGCTGTTTATGCTGCTTCTTGTAGTAAGTCTTGTGGTCACTGCAGTTACCCTGGAGATTGCGGAGCAGCTTGTGGAGGGTGTGTGGAGACAGGAATATCTTCAGTATCTTTCCGTACAAAGACAGAACACACACGATTGCGAAAAACAATATGATGACCGGATCTGCAGGCCGTATGTCAGGTGTGTACTGGCAGAACAGAAAACGGGATCTAAGCAGCAAAAAAAGGAGGGGATTTATGCGAATTGGGATCGAAACGATGGTTCAGGTGATTCTACTTGGAATTGCATGTATTTTTCTGGTACAGATAGTTGGTTCCAATCTGTATATACTGCAGGCAAGAAGCTGTTTTCAGAAGCTTGTCGATCAGATCGAGTACAGCAGGAATGATGAAGAGGTACTGGAACAGTGCAAGGAGGAAGCGCTAGAACAGGGATATCGACTGGAAAGCAGATTTCTGGAAGAAAAAGAAGGAAAAAGCTGTATTCTTTTGAGCCTATATTATGATTTGAAGGTGCCTGCGATGATAAGCTCCGAAAAGAGCGGTGAAACAAAGGAGAAACTGGAAGGAGTGATTCAGGGATACGCGCGGTAAGAATAAGGGAATGCATAAGAGGGAGGTTTTTTTGTCTGGCAGGAGCATTGCTTTTTGGGGGAATTGTTTTTCTGACAGGGTTTTTAGGGCTGACTGCCGTAACGGTTCAGGCAGAAGGGAAAACATTTTCTGATGCCGTAACATTTTATGAGAAATACGGAAATCGGAGAATGGTGTTTGAGGAGGGTGCATTTTATTATGCATCCAGAGGAAAATCAGGCAATCCGTCGGGAATCCGATATGGTGTGGAGGGACAGAAGTTTACCATGAAGCTGGAAACGGGACGGAATTATGAGGTTGGAATTGCTCTGGATGATGGTTCGGGAATTGGAAGCTGCCGGAGAATCAGCTATGTGCAAAAGGATTCTTATTACTACAGCCTGTATCAGGTTTCCTATGACAGCCTGTTTAAGCGCCTGCAGAAGAAATACCCGGATATGGATTTTAAAGCTCTGATGTATAATCACCAGATCTGCTTTCAGATAGATTTTTATCTTTGCCTTGTAAAAGATTCGGAGTCTCAGGGGATTGTAATTGAAAAAAAGGATGGAACGGTGTGCTTTAAGGGAACGATCTATGAAAGTCCTGAGCAGATTTTAGCTGCGGCATCATGGTCTAAGGAAACAAAAGAGGCACTGCCGCACTATTATGGAATTGAACTGAAAATCTATCAGCCTTCGAACTGGTATGCGGTCTATCACAAAAACAGTGATTCGGCTTCGGGAAGCATGAAAAAACAGGAATTTCTTTACGATACGCGGGAGCGTTTGAATCCGTGCAGATTTCAGAATATCATTACGGTTTGTTTTGAACCAGGTGGTGGAAGCTTCAGAGGGGAAAAACTAAAGCCGGTGTACACGATGATAAAAAATCATTTTCTGGGGTGGAGCATGACAGCGGGTGGAAAAAGAAAGTATCGGGATCAGCAGGAGGTATGGAAGCTGTCGGACCGACATGGAACAGAGATTGACTTCTATGCACTCTGGTCGCACGAAAAAGTGACTTTTCCGGAAATCAGCAGAGATGATTGCGAATTTCTGGGGTGGAGTAAGGTCAAACAGGAGGTATTAGGTGCGGACAGCAGTCAGGCTGAAACAGATAAGCTCAGGTGCTGGAAACCGGGGAGCAGTTATGTACCGGAAAAGGATGTAACATTTTATGCAGTATGGAAGCAAAAACGATATCAGGTGCAGTTTCTGAACCCGGATCAGCATTCGGATGCACAGAAGGTAGTTTGGAAATATCAATATAATAAGGAAGCAATCGGTATTATTCGGGAATTAATAAAAAACTGTCGTTTTGCGGGGATTCATCTGAATGCGGAACTGATCAGGAGGAAGTTTGCATGAGAGTATTAACAGCAGCATTTTTGATGACAGCTTTTCTGATAGGAGCGCTTCATTGCGTCTGTACAATGGAAAGCAGGCAGCTGCACCAGGAAGAACTGGAGATGGCAGTGGAGATGGCGATGCGCCACAGCCTGTCGGAAGCGGGAATCCGCAAAAGCTATGCAATAAAAAATAATCGGGAGTTATATGCCGATTTTCTGGGGGAGCTGATGCTGATTTCAGGAGCAGAGGCAGAGTATACGGTTAAGGGCTATGAGGTCGATGTAAAGAAGGGTGTTATGGATGTGGAGGTAGTTTCAGATTATATTCTCCCTGGAGGTGAAAAGGGACAGGCGGTCTGCCGGAAATATGCCGTCCTCACACAGGTATAAATGCAGGCTGTAAAGACATATTCTGTGTTAAGAACACTTTTCAGGAATTCGTAGTGAAGAATTATAAAAGTGGTTCGCTGTGGGTAAGGCTGGCACAGATATTGTTTTTTGGCGTTGTAACTGCATGGATCATGATTGGCAGTCATCAGGGCGACACCGGGGAAGCAGACAATCTGAAGAACAGGATAGAAATGGCGTATACATCCGCAGAAGCTGCAGAGGATGATACTGACAGCGTTGCGGATTATGATGCAGATAATGATGCAGAGAATGATGCGGAGGGTGATATTGAGATAGCATTTACCTTTGATGACGGTCCTCATCCTGTCTGGACGCAAAAGCTGCTTGACGGATTAAAAAAAAGAGGAATTCGAGCTACTTTTTTTGTGATCGGCAAGAGTGCGGAGGAGCACCCGGAATTGATCAAACAGATGCTTGAAGATGGAAATCAGGTTGGAAACCATACGTATTCTCATATTCAGCTGACCGCCTGCAGCAGAAACAGCGCGCTGGAGGAGATACAGCGAACACAGGATATCATTTACCGGGCAGCGGGATTTTGTCCCGAGTATATCAGGCCTCCGTTTGGCTCCTGGAACGATACGCTTCAGGAAGAAACCAGTCTGGAAACTGTGTTGTGGGATGTAGATCCCTATGACTGGAAAGTGCAGGATACGGATGCTATTGTAAGAAGTATTCTGAAACAGACAAAGGATGGCTCGATTATTCTGCTTCATGATGTGTATGAAACTTCTGTAGATGCGGCGTTGAAGGTGGCGGATATTTTTCTGGAAAGGGGGTACCGCTTCTGTACGGTAGAAGAGATTATGATTGAATAATCCAGAGGTCACTGATATAATAAGGAAAAATCTTTTTAAGATGATCAGGGAGAATTATGGATTTATTTGAATATATGAATGAGAAAAAAAAGGAAAGTGAGGCTCCGTTAGCTTCCCGGCTGCGTCCGCAGACACTTTCTGAGGTGGTAGGTCAGAAACATATTCTGGCACCGGATAAATTACTGTACAGAGCAATACAGGCAGATAAAATAAGTTCTTTGATTTTCTATGGCCCGCCCGGAACCGGAAAAACTACGCTGGCGAAGGTAATTGCCAATACGACCAGTTCCAGCTTTCAGCAGATCAATGCGACATCTGCCGGTAAAAAGGATATGGAGGGTGTAGTAGAACAGGCAAAAGAGCTTGCTGGAATGTATGGCAAAAAAACAATCCTGTTTGTGGATGAGATTCACCGTTTTAATAAAGGACAGCAGGATTATCTGCTTCCATTTGTTGAAGATGGAACAATCATTTTGATTGGCGCTACGACAGAAAATCCGTATTTTGAAGTGAACGGGGCGCTTTTGTCCCGTTCTATGGTATTTGAATTAAAGCCGTTATCAGCAGAGGATGTTATGCTCCTGTTAAAACGGGCGGTAGAGGATGAAAAAAGAGGCATGGGAAGTTTTTCTCCTGTGCTGGATGAAGATGCGTGCCGTTTTCTTGCTCAGGTTTCAGGAGGCGATGCCCGTATGGCCCTCAATGCAATTGAACTGGCAGTGCTGACGACGCCGCAGGATGAAAACAGACAGGTTCACATTACTCTGCAGGTTGCAGAGGAGTGTATACAAAAAAGAGCGGTTCGGTATGATAAAAAGGGAGATAACCATTATGATACCATATCTGCATTTATTAAAAGCATGCGCGGCTCTGACCCGGATGCAGCAGTGTATTATCTGGCGAGAATGCTTCATGCAGGGGAAGATATCCGTTTTCTTGCTCGCCGGATCATGATCTGTGCATCAGAGGATGTGGGAAATGCAGATCCGCAGGCATTGGTTGTGGCTGTCGCAGCAGCACAGGCAGCAGAGCGTCTGGGAATGCCGGAGGCAAGGATCATTCTGTCTCAGGCGGCAGTATATGTAGCCTGCGCACCCAAAAGCAACAGTTCTTATATGGCAATCGACCAGGCGCTGGAGGATGTCAGAAAGCGAAAAATCGTTACAATCCCCCCTCATTTGCAGGATGCACATTACAGCGGGGCAGAAAAGCTTGGTCATGGTACTACCTATCAGTATGCACATGCTTACCCTGAGCATTATGTAAAACAGCAGTATTTGCCAGATGAATTAACGGGAGTGACTTTCTACCATCCGGGGAATCTGGGATATGAAAAAAAGATGGCGGAAAGATTGGAACATTTACGAAACAGAGAAACAGAGGATAAGGAATGACAGTTGTTTTTAAACCGGTTCTGGAAAGGATGGCAAAGGGCAGCCTGGAGAAGCTCTATGCACAGGCTGCAATCAGTGTGGAAAAAGAAGGGATTGTCTGGGATGGAAGGAACAGACATTGTGGTTCTATTGCTGTTTACAGTAAGAATGATGTGGAAATCCTGGGAACTGCAAAGTCTCTTCATCCTGTGATTCTTTTGAAGGAGTCATGCTTTCAGGGAAATACGACCTTACATTATGAACTGATTCCGGGAAAGGTTTCCTGTCTCGAAGAACACAGTACAGATGGGGTGCTGATTTGTTATAATGGTGGAGAAATAGTTATTCCTTTACAGCTAAAAGCAGAAAAACAGCCTTCAGAATCATCGGAAACAGAAGGCATGTCAGGAGCAGAAGGCACATCAGGAACAAAAGACGGGGCTTTCAAAACGAAAGGGAAGAATGGCAGACAGCGTTCTTTTGAATCCAAAATCAGGGAAGAACTGATAAAGATTACCCGTTTAAACAGGGAAAAGCTGATTCTCCAGAAACAGAAAAGGGATGTGGGGCGTCAGAAAGAACTGCAGGAACAGCTGCTGTCAGAAATCCAGCTGCTTGTGCGGCTGAATCCGGATTGTGTCCGCTATAGACTGTATGAGGCAGCAGCTGTTTTGGAAGCAGGAGATCTGGTATATGCATCCAGGCTGGAGAGCCGTATCCGGGGTGTGGTTCTGGCTTCTAAAAAAAAGCATTATACGGAATATTGCATGCTGCTTGATCTGCAGTATCGCCTTGCGCGGGCCACAAAGCAGTTCCGTGAGGCTGGTGTCAGAAAGCAGCAGTTAAGAGATTATATAACGATGAGTCTGGAGAAGGAGCCTTTAGATCCGGATCTGGTGCTGATTTTATGCGGAGATTGTCTGAATCTGGAGAACAGCATACCGATGGATTTATGGGAAATGCTGTCGGAATTGTATCAGTGCGGAAATAATAGTCCATATCTGTATTTTTACGGAGCCTGTCTGTTTCAAAATCCGGAGGTTGGAAGGCTGCTGGATACCGGTCTTTCTCCATTTGCTGAAAGATGCAGCTATGAGGGCGTCAGGAGCAGGATGATATCTAAAGAGCTGGCAGAACAGATAGCAAGATGCCGGCCGGAACGATATACGCCATACATCTGGCATGTATATGAGGCGTTATATAGAGAATATCCATCGAAACCGCTTCTTGCAGCTTTATGTATGGTGATGATCCGGTGTGATGTCAGGAATGAAAAGAAATTTGTATATTTTGAGCAGGCGGTGAATGATGGCATAGGGATTGCAAGATTATATGATTATTATATGTATACTGTGCCCGGCAATTATGAAAAACCTGTAAAAAGAGATATTTTACTTTATTTTTTAGAGGATGAGTATGTGAATGCTCAGATTTATACCAGACTTTGCCTGAATATACTACAGTTTTATAAGGAGGATCCACAGATCTTCGGCAAATACAAGCCTAAGATGGAAGAATTCCTCTGTAAACAGATTATGAGAAGCAGCTGGAGCGAGGATCTGGCTGTGCTGGCAGATAAAATCCTGACGGCGGATATGCTGGATTCAGAGCTGGCGCGGGCTTTGCTTCCGATGCTTTATCTGGTTGAGGCAGCTGCAGAGGTGCCGGATGGATATGAAATTGTTTATCAAAGCGGAATTTACAAGGAAGCGCAGAGGGGAATTTTCAGAGATGGAAGAGCCTGTTTGTGGGCTCCCGGGGGAAGCGGTAGATTTTACCTGAAGAATCGTTTGGGAAAGCGGGTTGATGGGGTGAATCTGCAGATACGTTCCCTGATACAGAAAGAGGAGCTGATACATTCCTGTGAACAGCTTTGTCTGGATGATGAGCCGCTTCTTCTTTTGAAAACGTATGAGCGGATACAGCAAAAAGCCTATGGCGAGTGTGATTTTCGTCTGTGTCTGCAGTATCTGAAGGATAAGTCTCTGGATATGGGATTCAGAAAGCAGCTGCTTGATTTTATATTAGGCAAACTCCCCGAATTTGTGAGTGCAAATCTGGATTTTCGAGGTCTGTGCCGATGCGTAGGGATGATGGATCAGAAACAGCTGGCAGACTTTACAGGGATTCTGATACAGAAAGGATATTATACAGAGGCTTCCGAGCTGCTGGTGTATCTTCCCACAGGTACTGTAGATACCGAGTTGCTGCTTGAACTGGCAGGGGTTCTTGCACAATATCCGGAGAACAAATCAAATAAGAAGCTGATAAATCTTCTATCAGATCTTATGGATAAAAATCTGCTGGATGATGTTCTGCTGCAGTTTCTCTCACAAAGCTTCAGCGGGGGATTGGATCAGTTGATACAATTATTCCGGGCCTGTCAGAGACGCCGGATTTTCTGTCCGGAATTGAACCGGAAGCTGCTGCTTCGCCTGACGATGAAAAAAGAAACTGATTTTAATCTGTTTCAGGAGGTATTTGCGGCTTCAGTGAATCTGGGACATGCAGAATTACTAATACAGGCAGCTCTGAATCGAATCTGCAGCTCCTATTTGTGTGAATGGTGTGAACTGGAGATGGATGTTGTAGCAGCACTTCAAAGTGTTGTGATTCATGCAGGAGATATCAGCAGTTTGACAAATCCCTGTCAGCTGGCATGTTTGAAATATGATCATGAATCAGGGCTGAATCATGAGATTGAACATATTGTTCTGAAAGAGATGTGTCAGAATCTGCTGGATCAGGGAATCCTGCTGGATTTTGTTCAGGAGGAGGCCGCTGAATTTGGTTTTGATGCATTTCCTGTTATACAGGTGAATCTTTCAAAACAGGAAGGGATTTCTGCAGAGCTGTATGATGCAATAACAGCCGGAAGAGTGAAGGTTCAGGCAGAGTATTATATTGAGGGAGAAGAAAAAAGATACCGTATAACGGCAGATCAGGCATATGCGTGTTTGTATTCAGCCGGAATTGTTCTGTTTGCAGGAGAAACCGCATATTATCGTTTTCATCTGGGAAATCAGTCAACTGCCTGGCAGACGAAATCAAATTGGAATTATGAGCCTGGAAACAGTGTGGCGTACCCGCTGTCGGATCGCTATCGGATGCTGCAGCAGATTGCGGTGTGCAGGCTGGAAGGAAGGTCGGCTGCAAAACAGATGCAGGAATTTGACAGGATTTTGAAGATGGTGGAATGCATAGGAAAAAAATTCAAAGAAAGTTGATATAGAGAATGGAAAATTTATATCTGGGAATTGATTTTTCGGATTTAGGATGTAGCTTATCCAGCTTTAACCCTGAGACCAGGATGGTACAGGTTATGCCGGATGAGAATGGTGAAATATGGATTCCTTCATTTTTATCTTTGAATGAGGAATCCGGTCAATGGAAGATTGGAAAGGAAGCGCAGGAGGATCAGGGCCAGCCGGGATGTCTGGTATTGAAAAATCTGCCGTCTCTGTTGAGGAGCGGGAAGACCCTTGAACTGAATGGGGAATGCTATACGGCAGAAAAGCTGGCGGGTGAATTTTTAAATAAGCTTCTTTGGGAGGCACAAAAGCGTTCAGGAACCCCGGAGCTTGTCAGTGTGGCAATTTGTCTGGAAAATGTCAGCGCAGCTGAAGCGGAGAAGCTTAGCCGGATCTGCAGTGAACTGGAGCTGGATCTGCAAAAAGTTCATATTATCAACAGACAGGAAAGCTTTATGTACTATCTGATGAGTCAGAAACGTGAAATCTGGAGCAATGTAAGCTATCTGTTCGACTATGGAGAAGACGGTCTTTTCTGTTATGAGCTTGATGTGTTAAAAGGAATGCGGCCTGTTACCGCACAGGCACATCGGGAAAAGGTACAGGATGCACCGCCGGCTGCGGTAACAGCAGAGGGGGGAGAATTTGCTGAGGCGGCAGATCAATGGTTTTGTATGCTGGCAGACCGAAAGCTGACAGGACGGATTGTAAGCAGTGTAGTTTTGTGCGGCAGCGGATTTTCCGACCTGTCCTGGGCAAAACAGTTTATAAGAAGAATTTATACACAGAAAAGCAGAAAAGTTTATCAGGTGGAAGCATTTTATGGAATGGGAGCGGCGTTTGCCGCATATCATCTGGCAGAGGAGCATCGGTATTTTCCGTATATCTGTATCTGCGAAGGCCGAATCAGCACTACGATCAGTATTTTTGTGGAGGAAAAGGAAACCAGTGAACAGCTGATACTGATTCGGGAAGGAACCAGCTGCTATGAAGCCCGTGCTTCGATTGATCTGAATCTGATTGAACAGAAAACACTGGATTTGTATGTGAAGAATACAGGAGCACCGGAAAGCTACAAGCTGCCGCTTGATCTGTCTTCGCTGATGGAGGATGGCAGAGAACGGACAAAGGTTCGTCTGTCCATAGCATTTTCAAAGGAAGATACCATGATGGTAAGAGTAGAGGATCTGGGCTTTGGAGAAATCTATCCTGCTACGGAACAGGTGATTTTAAAATCTTATCATGTTTAAATTGAAGGAGGTCTCCGGTTATGGGACGAATTATGAGATGTCAGGAGAACGGCAGTGTGAGAACACCCTTTTATGTAGCTGCCGCCGGGATTCACTTATATTCTCTGGAAGAGCTGAGTTATTTCCTTCAGAAATTCCTGTATCTGGTTGATGAGGATTTTTATAATTCAGAATTACTTGAGTTTCTTCGTGAGGAGCTAAGGCGCAGTGACCTTGCGGAGTTGGTTCTTTCCCAGTTTGGCAGGAAAAGTCCTGTGATTTTAGCCGGTGAACTGGCATTTGCAGCCGGTGACATGAGTGAAAAGGAAAAAGAGCAGTTAAAAAAGAAAATGGATGCTTACCAGAGGCTGACGGCTTCGGGCAGAAAAATCCTGCGGGCGGACATGCTGTTAAAGCAGGGCGAGTATGAGCAGGCAGCGGAAATTTATGTACGGCTTCTGGAAGAGAAGAAGCAAAATGATCTGAATGATGAGATGAGGGGCAGAGCATATTATAACATGGGGAAAATTTATATGGCTGCTTTTGAATGGCAGTCGGCAGGAAAAGCGCTTGAAAATGCCTACCGGCTGCTGCATCAGGAGTCAGTCCTTCAGGAATTATATGAATTGTCCTGTATCAGTCCCGTAAAGGTTTGTGATGAGGAAATTTTCCTGAAAGTTCATGCATTGACTCTGAAAAACTGGCAGGAAATGTTCAATCGGAAAAAAGAAAGGATTGAAAAGGAAACAGCTGACAAAGATTACGAAAAGCCGGAGCAGCAAAATGGCGGTTTGGAATCGGAGGCAGACAGAATCTGTAAAAAGTGGAGACAGGATTTTCGTAAAATTCATAAAAGCTGTTGTCAAGGGGAGATTTTTTCAGTATAATAGTACGACGTGTGTATTTTACATTATAGTGGAGGAAAACAAAGTGTCTGACCTGAAACAGGAAATTGAGAGAAGACGGACTTTTGCGATTATTTCGCATCCGGATGCGGGTAAAACCACGCTGACGGAGAAACTGCTGCTTTATGGCGGCGCGATTAATCTGGCTGGGTCTGTAAAAGGAAGAAAAACTGCACGTCATGCGGTCTCTGACTGGATGGAGATTGAAAAGGAAAGAGGTATTTCCGTTACTTCTTCTGTTATGCAGTTTGAATATGATGGATACTGTATTAATATTCTGGATACGCCTGGTCATCAGGATTTCTCAGAAGACACCTATCGTACATTGATGGCAGCAGATTCTGCAGTTATGGTAATTGATGCGTCAAAAGGTGTGGAACCTCAGACGATCAAGCTGTTCAAAGTCTGTGTAATGCGTCATATTCCGATTTTTACATTTATTAATAAGTTAGACCGGGAAGCAAACGATCCGTTTGAATTGATGGATGAGATTGAAAATGTCCTGGGAATTGCAACCTGTCCGATCAACTGGCCGATTGGATGCGGAAAGAATTTTAAAGGAACCTATGATAGAAACACAGGGATGATCTCCAAATTTACTGCTGCTGACAGTGGTATGAAGGAAATCGCGGTGGAGAACATTTCCATTGATGCTCCTGAACTGGAAGACAGTATTGGTTTTCAGTATTATGAGCAGTTAAAGGATGACATTGAGCTGTTGGATGGTGCAGGTCAGGAGTTTGATCAGGATATGGTAAGTAAGGGTGAATTATCCCCGATCTTCTTTGGATCTGCTCTGACTAATTTTGGCGTGGAAACGTTTCTGAAGCATTTCCTTTCCATGACTTATGCGCCTATGGCAAGAAATTCTGATATTGGCCTGATCGATCCGGTTGAGAATAAATTCTCAGCATTTGTATTCAAAATCCAGGCAAATATGAACAAGGCTCACAGAGACAGAATCGCTTTTATGAGAATCTGTTCCGGTAAGTTTGAGGCCGGTATGGAGGTTTATCATACACAGGGCGAAAAGAAGATCAAGCTTTCTCAGCCGCAGCAGATGATGGCACAGGAAAGAAAGCTGGTGGAAGAGGCCTACGCAGGAGACATTATCGGTGTGTTTGATCCCGGTATTTTTAATATCGGTGATACGATCTGCAAGCCGGGTACAAAGTTTGCATTTGAAGGAATTCCTACATTTGCCCCGGAGCATTTTGCCAGAGTCCGCCAGATGGACACCATGAAGCGCAAGCAGTTCATCAAGGGTGTCAGCCAGATTGCCCAGGAGGGTGCAATCCAGATCTTCCAGGAATTTAATTCGGGAATGGAAGAAATTATTGTAGGTGTAGTAGGCGTACTTCAGTTTGATGTACTGCTTCACCGCCTGAATACCGAGTACAATGTAGAGGTACGTCTGGAACAGCTTCCGTATGAATATATCCGCTGGATTGAGAATGAGCAGATTGATGTGAATAAGATTCAGGGTACTTCCGATATGAAGCGCATCAAGGACCTGAAGGGAAATCCGCTGCTTTTATTTGTTAACAGATGGAGCGTTGGTATGGTAGAGGAGCGAAACCCTGATTTGAAGCTGGCAGAATTCGGACGATGGTAAAAATATGAACAGGCAGTTCACATATGATAAAGTAAAACAGAGCGGAGGATGACGACGTGAGACTGTTTGACTGCCGCAGCAAAGAAGTGGTAAATGTGTGCGACTGCAGGAAACTCGGATATGTATCGGATGTGGAGTTCTGCCCGGAGACGGGTCTGATTACGGCGTTGATTATTCCGGGTCCGCCGCGGCTGTTTTCCTGCCGTGGCAAGGATCATGAAATTGTGATTCCGTATTGCTGTGTAAAGCAGATCGGTGAAGAAATTATACTGGTTGAGATAAATCCACGGGAGCTTCCGGGAGGAAGACCTGAGAAACAGGAGAGATAAGTTATGAAATGTCCCTATTGCGGAGAAGATAATACAAGGGTAATTGATTCAAGACCGGCTGAGGAGAATAACTCAATTCGACGCCGCAGACATTGTGATGCCTGTGGCAGGAGATTCACAACTTATGAAAAAGTGGAGACAATTCCCCTTATGGTTATAAAAAAGGATAATAACCGGGAACCTTACAATCGTTCCAAGATAGAAAGCGGTATCATACGTGCATGTCATAAACGTCCGGTTTCAACCAGTGCGATTCAGTCGGCTATCGATGCCATTGAAGCACAGATTTTTGCTATGGAAGAAAAAGAGGTTCGCAGCAGTACGGTCGGAGAACTGGTTATGCAGCAGCTAAAGGAGCTGGATGAAGTAGCTTATGTGCGTTTTGCATCAGTTTACCGGGAATTTCGGGATGTGAATACATTTCTGGAGGAATTGGAAAAATTATATCGAAAGCAGGGGTAGATATGGCAGTTTTATCAGGTTTTTATCCGGATGAGTGGCATGACAGCACGTTTGCCATAGATTACCGGCTTATGTACAAAAAAGGATACCGTGGCGTTATCTATGATATAGATAATACGCTGGTTCCCCACGGAGCGCCGGCAGATGAGAGAGCAATCCGTCATTTTGCCAGGCTTAAAGAGCTGGGATTTCAGTTTTGTCTGATTTCCAACAATAAAGAGCCGAGAGTTGCTTCGTTCGCAAAGGGAATAGGCGGTGCATATTATGTGTTTGATGCGCATAAGCCTTCCAAAAAGGCTTATCTCGACGCCGTGAAGAAGATGGGACTTTCCAAAGAACAGGTTTTTTTCGTTGGAGATCAGATTTTTACAGATGTGTATGGAGCCAAAAGAGCCGGATTATACAGCATTCTGGTAAAACCGATTCATCCGAAGGAAGAGATTCAGATTGTTCTGAAGCGCTATCTGGAAAATATTGTTTTGTATTTCTACAAGAGAGAATGCAAAAAAAATGGTTGAAATTGTTATGTTTTTATTATAAAATAAAATGAACTGTTCTGATGAAGATATTCGGAACACAAAAGGCCGTATAGGCCAGGAACGACTCAAGGAGGAAATTTTCTATGTTATCAGCAGGCGATTTTAGAAATGGTATCACCATTGAATACGACAATAACATTTATCAGATTATTGAATTTCAGCATGTAAAACCCGGTAAAGGTGCAGCATTTGTAAGAAGCAAACTGAAAAATATCATTAACGGCGGTGTTGTTGAAAAAACTTTCAGACCTACTGAAAAGTTTGAAGAAGCACGTATTGACAGAGTAGATATGCAGTATCTGTACAATGATGGAGATCTGTTCTACTTCATGGATATGAATACATTTGAGCAGATCGGTCTGAATCAGGAACAGATTGGCGATGCACTGAAATTTGTAAAAGAAAACGAAATGGTTAAGATCATTTCTCACAAAGGCAATGTATTTGCTGTTGAACCCCCTCTGTTTGTTGAACTGGAAATTACAGATACAGAACCCGGTTTCAAGGGCGATACTGCTACCGGTGCTACCAAACCTGCAACTGTTGAAACAGGCGCACTGGTTTACGTACCGTTATTTGTTAACCTGGGCGATAAGATTAAGATCGATACAAGAACAGGTGAATATTTATCAAGAGTATAAGCAGATTGCCCATTATGTTTCGGAATTTCAGCAGAAAGCGGCTTTATCCGGACGAACAGCGTGGCATTGAGATTTGCTGTTACATCTTGTAAAAAATCAAAGAGCTGGGATACGGGTATGTATTCCAGCTTTATTAGTATAATAGAGAATCGGCAGATAGATATGGGGGAAGGGAATGCGTAAAAATTTACGATGATTCCTGGAATTATGGCGCAGAAACTGTGTCATGGGAGGAAAACATGAATCAGATAAAGATGATTGGGATCGATCACAGCAAGGCGGCAGTGGAATACAGGGAGCTGTTTTCATTTACCCGGGCAGGAGCCTGTCGTGCTATGGAAGAGCTAAAAGAGAAAAAGGGAATTGACGGTGTGATCATACTGTCAACATGCAACCGCATGGAGCTGTGGGTCAGCGCTGATGAAGAATTACAGCTTTCTCTGTATGATGAGCTGTGTGGATTGAAGGGTGTGGAATCACAGGAATATGCTGTATTTTTTACAGAGCGTGAAGGTGATGAGGCGGTCAGACACCTTTTTGAAACAGCCTGCGGGCTGAAATCCAAGATCATAGGAGATGACCAGATCATAACACAGGTGAAAAATGCATTGTCTTTGTCAAGGGAAGTGTTCTGTACGGACAAGGTTCTGGAAACACTTTTCCGCACTGCTGTTTCAGCAGGCAAAAAGGTAAAAACACAGGTCAGACTGACAGGAAATGATACTTCAGCTATAACCGGTGCGGTACACAATTTAAAGGCACAGGGATTTGATCTTGGGGAGATGACCTGTATGGTGATCGGGAACGGAGAGATGGGCAAACTCGCTGCAACTGCTCTGATCCAGGAAGGCGCCGATGTAACGGTTACAGTCAGACAGTACCATAATGGACAGGTTCAGATTCCAAGAAGCTGTTCCAGAATCAATTATGGAGATCGTTTGGAATATTTAAAATACTGTGATCTTGTAGTCAGCGCAACTGCAAGTCCGAATTGTACAATAAAATATTGTGAAATAACACAATTTCCCCGGAAAAAGAACGTGATCATGATCGATCTGGCAGTACCTCGTGATATCGATAAAGAGGTTGGAATGCTTGAGGGGGTTACACTGTATGATATCGACAGCTTCGGCCTGGAAATTGAGCATGAACAGCTGAAGGAAGCAACCAGAGAAGCAGAAGAAATTCTTCAGGAATTTATCGCAGATTTTAATATATGGTACGGATGCCGGGATCTGGTTCCTGTTGTTCAGCAGGTGTGCACACAGGCTGCGCAGGATGTGGAGCTGCGCCTTACCAAGCCTCTCCGACGCCTGAATGCATCTGTGCAGGAAAAAGAGGAGCTTGAAAAAGCGATTGAAACGGCAACGTCAAAGGTTGTTAATAAAATTTTATTTGGATTAAGGGATAATCTTTGTATCAGCACCTGGAGAGACTGTATGGAAGCGGTGTCCAGAATTTATGAAGAATCCTAAAGGAGAGCTTTGGCGTGAATGAAGAGATGAGACCTTCGGAGGGATATTTCCCTATGTTTTTTAATGTGGCAGATAAAAAGGTTCTGATTGTCGGAGCAGGAACAATTGCCAGACGCAGGATTGAAACTCTGCTTTCATTTGGTGCAGAGCTTACTGTGGCGGCTCCTGAGTGGATGGAGGAAATTGGTTCTTATGCTGCCAGAGGACAGATTCGGCTTTTAAAGCAGGCGTATGCACCGCAGCTTTTGAATAAAGAGTATTTTATGGTGATTGCCGCAACTGATTGCGGGCAGCTGAACCGGGAAATCTGTAACGAAGGACGAAAACTGGGGATTTTGGTAAATAATGCATCGGACCGTTCACAGTGTGATTTTTATTTTCCTGCTATTGTAAAACAGGGAGATATCATTGCAGGCGTTTGTGCGGGCGGAAAGGATCACAGGCTGGTCAGACGGGTAGCAGCAGGAATGCGCAGCTGGCTGAAACAGTTTATCCTGGAAGATGATAAGACTGCATTCTTGAAGAATGAGAATGAAAATTTATAAGGAGAATGGTAAAATGAGCAGATCAGAAGAACTTTTTAAAAGGGCATCAGAGGTGATTCCGGGAGGTGTTAACAGCCCGGTACGAGCTTTCAGAAGCGTAGGCGGAACTCCCAGATTTATTACTTCTGCCCAGGGCGCACATATTACAGATGAGGATGGAGAAACCTATCTGGACTTTATCGGTTCCTGGGGACCTATGATTCTGGGACACAATCATGCCGGTGTACGAGAAAAAGTAATGGAGGCATGCATGGACGGGCTTAGCTTCGGTGCGCCTACAGAACGGGAGGTTATTATGGCAGAGATGATCTGCGATATGGTTCCCGGTATGGAAATGGTACGTATGGTAAATTCCGGTACGGAAGCGGTGATGAGTGCAATTCGTGCAGCACGTGGATTTACAGGACGCAATAAGATCGTAAAATTTGCAGGCTGTTATCATGGACACAGCGATTCAATTCTGATCAAGGCTGGTTCCGGTGTTATGGAAGGCGGCGTACCTGACAGCTCAGGTGTTACAAAAGGATGCACGGAGGATACGTTATCAGCAGTGTATAATGATCTTTCCAGCGTAGAAGCTATTTTTGACCAGTATCCGGATCAGGTTGCAGCAATTATCGTGGAACCCGTCGCAGCCAATATGGGAGTGGTACCTCCGGCAGAAGGATTTCTTGAAGGATTAAGAAAATTATGCACCAGATATGGCGCTCTGCTGATTTTTGATGAGGTTATTACCGGATTCCGTCTGGCAGCAGGCGGCGCTCAGGAGTATTTTGGAATTCAGGCCGATCTGGTGACCTATGGTAAGATCATCGGAGGCGGTATGCCGGTTGGCGCTTACGGCGGACGAAAAGAGATCATGTCTGTGATTTCTCCTCTGGGACCGGTATATCAGGCAGGTACTCTTAGTGGAAACCCGATCGCTATGGCGGCAGGTATTGCCATGCTGACAATTCTGAAGGAAAATCCGGATATTTACCGCAAGCTCAATGAAATGGGTGAATATCTTTTTACTGGGATCAAGGCAATTTTGAAAGAAACAAATGCGCCCTGTACTTTGAACTATGTCGGTTCTCTGGGTAATATTTTCTGTACACCGGAGCCCGTTGTCAACTATGAAACCGCACAAAAATCTGACACGGCAGAATTTGGAAAGTACTTCCATTTTATGCTGGATCATCATGTACATCTGGGACCGTCACAGTTTGAGGCAATGTTTGTTTCCGCAGCACATACAAAGGAAGATATTGACCATACATTAGAGCTGATACGCAGTTATTTTGCAAAATAATCTGCTCGAGTCAAAAGCAAAGCGGCAGACAGAAAAAGACGTGCCAGACGCATACAAAAAACGTGCAAAGTTATCGGAACAAATAGCTTTGCACGTTTTTTCTTGCAGTTTGATCAGACATCAGTACAGCATTGCATAAAGCCGGTTAATGATGCAATAGCGTACCGGCAGTATTAATCAGAGGACTCCCGAATGAGACCCTGTCGGAACGCCTGGAGAAGCTCCGTCAGGTCAGCAATCTGCTCCTGGAGCAGCAAACCGTTGTCCATATCTTTCACCAGCCTGCGGTGGGCAAATCTTCTTACGGTGATATGCTCGGAATGGATGTCATCCTCATTCTGGATTGCTTCTTCCGTAGAGGTAAATGGTTTGTGGGCCGCCAGAAAGATGGAATTGGAATTATATATCAGTGTGTAACCTGCAATTCCGGTTGTTTTCTGATAAGCCTTGGAAAAACCGCCATCGATAATCATCAGCTTGCCGTTGCATTTTACGGGGTTTTCCTTGTTCTTTACCGGAACATGTCCGTTGATGATACGTGAATTTTCCGGATCCAGTTCAAATGCAATCAGAATTTTATTGACAATTTCCTCATTTTCCAACAGAGAGTAGTAAGGATTTTTGGATTCAACCCATGTACTTTCATCATCAATAAAATACCGTTCAAAAGTAGCCATTTTCTCTTTTCCGAAAAGAGGTGAATTTTTATTGCACCAGATAAACCACATGATATCCTGTGCAAATGATTTTTCAGGTCCCGGCGGCAGATAAAATGCTTTTCTGCAGAATTTGTCCAGCTCATCATACAGACATTTTCCATGCAGGCTCTTGCTGCCGACCTGAACATTGATGAATTCACCGTCCTCATTAAAAGGTACGCAGCCGTGATAGAGAAGGTTATTGTTGTAGATCAGGTAGAGACTTCCCTTTTCATACAGGAAGCGGACATGGCGATTAAGCTTTTCACTGTGAGTGAAAGCGGTAACCAGGCGCTCCATTACATTCTCTTCCTCCGGTGTCAGCCGGTAAGGGTCAGCCGGGTCGATTGTCGGGAAATCCGTGTCATTAAGCGGATAGGTGACTCCATCCAGAAGGATGGTGCGGTCCTCGTAATTGATCTTATCCAAAAGCAGCCGGTCTTCCATATGGAATTCGGGGTGTTTCTGGATAATCTGTCCTTCCAGTTTAAACTGAATGATCGCCATGGCCTTCTGAATCCGTTTGTCGGCCTCCAGGTCCAGTTCATTGTAAGTAGCTTTATTATAATGAATATTGAAATTCGGACCGGGATTATCCTTATAAGTGTCCATAACAAAGCGCAGAAGCGGTACCAGATTGATTCCGTATCCGTCTTCTACAATATCCAGCTCGCCGTAGCGGGCGGCAAAACGGAGCACGACTGCAATACATGCGGGATGTCCGCTGGCAGCTGCCATCCAGGTGATGTCATGGTTGCCCCACTGGATATCTACGGAATGGTAGTTCATAAGGGTATCCATGATAATGTGCGGACCTGGACCTCTGTCATAGATATCTCCCAGAACATGCAGATGGGAAACCGCCAGGCGCTGGATTGTCTGACAGAGGGCGATGATACAGGCCGGCGCCCGCCCTATCTGTATGATAGTGGAAATAATAGAGTTGTAGTAGGCATCCTTGTCGTGATTGACGTCATTCTCGAAAATGATTTCTTCAAATATGTAAGCAAAATCTGAGGAAAGCATCTTCCGTACACGGGAGCGTGTATACTTGGAAGCAATACGGCAGGTAACCTTGATCAGCCGGTTCAGTGTGATCTTGTACCAGTCACAGATCTCCCTCTCCTGTTTTTCGATCAGAGCAAGCTTCTGTTCGGGATAATAGATCAGTGTGGCCAGAGTCCGCTTGTCCTTTTCGCTTAAGGTATTGCCGAATTCTTCTTCGATCTTTTGCTTAATGGAGCCGGAGCCGTTTTTCAGCACATGAAGGAATTGTTCATATTCTCCATGCAGGTCTGAAACAAAGTGCTCTGTTCCCTTTGGAAGATTCAGAATGGCGGACAGGTTGATGATTTCTGTGGATGCTTTGGAAATCGTTGGAAAACGGCGGGCTAATACCCGCAGATAACGCAGATCCATAATATTCTCCTTTCTGCATAATGGACTTCAGATACGCTTGATAGTCCGTTTAAGTGTTTCTATAGTATCACATTTATCGGGAAAAACAAACAGCTTTTTTGCGTTTTATCTGATACAGAATAAAAAAGTAGTAAAAATATTAGCAGAAATAGACAAGCCAGAGGCGGACAGCAGACGATATATCTGAAAAAATGAGCGGTTTATTGGAAGATATCACGAGAACATGTGTTTGAAAAACGCTTGACATGTGCATAAAAAAATGATATTATAAAAACATAGTAACAACGGAAATGGACAAAGCAGAGGATATCTGATAGAATAGATAGAAAAAACGGAGGGGATACGATGAAGAATATTAAAAAGTCGGCACTGGATCTGATCGGCAGGACACCTCTGATGGAGCTTTGCCGGATAGAAGAGATGTTTGACCTGCAGGCGGTGCTTCTGGCAAAACTGGAGATGTATAATCCTGCAGGCAGTGCAAAGGACCGGGTAGGGAAGGCAATGATTGAGGATGCCGAGAGAAAGGGGCTTTTAAAAGAAGAATCTGTTATTATAGAGCCAACTTCCGGCAATACGGGGATCGGTCTGGCTATGGCAGCTCTGCTTAAAGGCTACAGAGTGATCCTGACAATGCCTGATACGATGAGTGAAGAGAGAAGAAAGCTTTTAAAGGCATATGGCGCGGAGATCGTACTGACAGACGGAGCAAAAGCCATGACCGGTGCTATTGAGAAGGCAGAGGAACTGGCAGGACTTTATGAGAACAGCTTTATCCCTTCTCAGTTTGATAATCCGGCGAATGCACAGGCGCATTATGAAACTACAGGGCCTGAGATCTGGGCGGATACAGATGGCGAGGCAGATATTTTTGTTGCAGGTGTGGGAACCGGAGGAACTCTGACCGGAACCGGACGTTATCTGAAGGAGAAGAATCCTGATCTGTATCTGGTGGCTATGGAGCCGGCTGGTTCGCCGGTACTTTCAGGAGGTAAAGCAGGGGCTCATGCAATTCAGGGAATCGGCGGCGGTTTTGTTCCGTCCATCCTGGATACGGAGCTTTATGATGAGGTGATTACCGTAAAGGATGAAGACGCATACGAGATGGGACGCCTTCTCTGCCGCAAAGAAGGAATCCTTGCGGGAATTTCTTCCGGTGCGGCGCTGCAGGCGGCAGTGGAACTGGCAAAAAGACCGGAGAATAAAGGCAGGACGATCGTGGTGCTGCTGCCGGATAGTGGAGACCGTTATCTTTCAACCAGTATGTTTGGGTGAGAATGGCTGGTGAGGTATGAAGATTGTATTTTTTGATATAGATGGAACTCTGTACGACAGAGAGGATCCCCGTAAGATTCCGCAAAGTGCATTGGATGCCATTCGGAGAATCCAGGCGGATGGCAATATCGTAATTATCTGTACCGGAAGATGCATGTCCTGTATTGAACCCTATATCCGGCAGATCGGCTTTGACGGTTATATTGCAGGATGCGGAACCCATATCATTTACAGAGGGCGGGAGCTGTGGTATCAGACGCTGGAGGCGGAGACGGTCAGAGAGCTTGATTTTTTGTGCAAGCAGGCGCGTCTGATGCCTGTGTTTGAAGGCAGCAGATATCTTTATGCAGATGAAAGGGACTGTACAGGGGATAACCTGAGATTTTATCATTTTTATAAAGCGTTTTATAAAGGAAAGCTGAAGCCGATCGATTACCGCGCAGACGATATCTGTAAGCTGACAGTCCGGGTGGAGGCTGATTTTGAAGGAACAGATGCGAAAGAACAGAAAAAAGCCGCAGTACGCCACGTTGCGGGCAAGGCGGAGCTTCTTGGAATGACGGTGCTTGACAAAGGGGCTTCCCTTGAGATATTTCCCAGAGAGAACGGGAAAGGCGAGGGAATACGACGGTTTCTGACTCTGACCGGATTGTCCGGAACGACTTATGCTTTCGGGGACAGTATCAATGACCTGGATATGATGCAGCAGGTAGATTACAGTGTGGCGCTGGGACATGCGCATCCAAGGCTGCTTTCTATTTGCAGTTGTCAGACGGATGATTTATATGACGATGGAATTTATAAAGCCTGTAAGAAGCTGAATTTGATTTCATAGAATGAATAGCGCATTAACAGGAACAGTTGAATGTATTTTTTGAAAAACACATTCATTTTCAGCCGTTTTTTGTTAAAAAAAACAGAATATTCATTTGCAACTTTGGGAACATGATGTTATAATCAGGGTAATGCGGAGAGGCAATCCGCAACCCATTGTTAAAATTAACATTTTATATACTATCTAGGAGGAATTTCCAATGGCAAGAAAAATGAAAACCATGGATGGTAACCATGCTGCTTCCCATGCTTCTTATGCTTTTACAGAAGTAGCAGCAATCTACCCTATTACCCCTTCATCTGTTATGGCAGAAGCTGCTGATGAGTGGGCAACTGCAGGAAAGAAGAACATTTTCGGTCAGCCTGTTCAGGTTATCGAGATGCAGTCTGAAGCAGGTGCAGCAGGTGCTGTACATGGTTCACTGGCAGCAGGTGCTCTGACAACTACTTACACAGCTTCTCAGGGTCTGCTTTTAATGATCCCCAACCTTTACAAAGTAGCTGGCGAGCAGCTTCCCGGTGTATTTAACGTATCCGCACGTGCGTTAGCATCTCATGCACTGTCAATCTTCGGTGATCATTCCGACGTATATGCATGCCGTCAGACCGGTTGTGCTATGCTTTGCGAATCCAGTGTACAGGAAGTTATGGACTTAACTCCCGTTGCTCATCTGGCTGCTATCAAAGGTAAAGTTCCTTTCATCAACTTCTTCGATGGTTTCAGAACTTCTCATGAAATTCAGAAGATCGAAGAATGGGATTATGAAGATCTGAAAGATATGCTGGATATGGATGCACTGGCTGCATACAGAAAGAATGCGCTGAACCCCAATCATCCCTGCCAGAGAGGTTCTGCACAGAACCCTGATATCTTCTTCCAGGCAAGAGAAGCATGTAACCCTTATTACGATGCACTGCCTGCAGTAGTTCAGGAATACATGGACAAGATCAACGAAAAGATCGGTACAAACTACAAGTTATTCAACTATGTAGGTGCTCCTGATGCTGAACAGATCATCATTGCTATGGGTTCTGTATGTGAAACAATTGATGAAACAATTACATACATGAACGCAGCAGGCGCTAAGGTTGGTGCTGTTAAAGTACGTCTTTACAGACCTTTCTCCGCTGAAGCACTGGTTGCAGCAATTCCTGAAACTGTTAAGAAGATTACTGTTCTGGACAGAACAAAAGAACCCGGTGCTATGGGCGAGCCCCTGTACCTGGATGTAGTTGCAGCATTAAAGGGAACCAAGTTTGATTCCGTACCTGTATTCACAGGCCGTTACGGTTTAGGTTCCAAAGATACAACTCCTGCTCAGATTCTGGCTGTTTACAACAACACAGAAAAGCAGAAATTCACAATGGGTATCGTGGATGATGTTACAAACCTTTCACTGGAACTGGGCGAAAACCCTGATACAACTCCTGCTTCAACTATCAGCTGTAAGTTCTGGGGTCTGGGTGCCGACGGTACAGTAGGTGCAAACAAGAACTCCATCAAGATCATTGGTGATAACACAGATATGTATGCTCAGGCATACTTTGATTATGACTCCAAGAAATCAGGCGGTGTAACAATTTCTCACCTTCGTTTCGGTAAGGAAGCAATTCACTCCACATACCTGATTTCCAAAGCGAACTTTGTAGCTTGCCACAATCCCTCTTATGTACGTAAGTACAACATGGTTCAGGATATCAAGGATGGCGGTACATTCCTGCTGAACTGCCCCTGGGATATGGAAGGTATTGAAAAACACCTGCCCGGACAGGCTAAGAAATATATTGCTGATCACAACATCAAGATGTATGTAATCGACGGTGTTAAGATTGGTATCGAAACAGGCATGGGCCCTACACGTATCAACACAATCCTTCAGTCTGCATTCTTCAAGCTTGCTAACATCATTCCTGAAGAAAGCGCAATTGAACTGATGAAGAAAGCTGCTGCTGCAACATACGGACGTAAAGGTCAGGAAATCGTAGAAAAGAACTGGGCTGCTATCGAAGCTGGTGCTAAACAGGTTAAAGAAATCGAAGTACCCGCAAGCTGGGCTGACTGCGAATACGAAAACCTTGGCAAGTCTGTAGAAGGCGATTCTGCAGTTGCTAAATTCGTTAACAACATCCAGATCCCGATCAATGCACAGGAAGGTAACAAACTGCCTGTATCCGCATTCAAGGATTATGTAGATGGTACAACACCTTCAGGTTCTGCAGCATTCGAAAAACGTGGTATCGCTGTTAACATTCCTGTATGGGATCCTGCAAAGTGTATTCAGTGTAACCGTTGTGCATACGTTTGTCCTCACGCTGTAATCCGTCCTGTTGTTATGACAGAAGAAGAAGCAGCTAAGGCTCCCGCATGTGTAGAAACAATCCCCTGCACAGGTCTGAAAGAATTCAGATATACAATGACTGTATCTGCATATGACTGTACAGGATGTGGATCATGTGCTAACGTATGTCCTGGAAACAAACAGGGTAAAGCTCTGGAGATGAAGAACTTCGAAGCTAACGAAGGTATTCAGGCTGGTTATGACTTTGGTTTAACCGTACCTAAGAAACCTGAAGTAGCTGCTAAGTTTGCTGCTGCAACCGTTAAAGGTTCTCAGTTCAGACAGCCTCTGCTTGAGTTCTCAGGCGCATGTGCAGGTTGTGGTGAAACACCTTACGCTAAATTAATCACACAGTTATTCGGTGACAGAATGTACCTTGCTAACGCAACAGGATGTTCTTCAATCTGGGGTAACTCTTCACCTTCCACACCTTATACAGTAAACGAAAAAGGACAGGGTCCTGCATGGGATAACTCCTTATTCGAAGACAATGCTGAATTTGGTTATGGTATGTTATTAGCTCAGAACGCAATCAGAGATCGTCTGAAAGAGAAGATCGAAGATGTAGTAGCAAATGGCAAGAACGAAGCAGTTGTTGCAGCTGGTAAAGAATGGCTGGATACTTTTGCTTGTGGCGCTACCAATGGTGCTGCTACAGATAAGCTGATTGCTGCATTAGAAGCATGCGGCTGTGACAAAGCTCAGGATATCCTGTCTGAAAAAGACTACCTGTCCAAGAAATCACAGTGGATCTTCGGTGGTGACGGCTGGGCATACGATATCGGTTTCGGCGGTGTTGACCATGTATTAGCTTCCGGCAAAGACATCAACATCTTCGTATTCGATACTGAAGTATACTCCAACACAGGCGGACAGGCTTCCAAGTCTACTAACGTAGGTGCTGTTGCACAGTTCGCAGCTGGCGGTAAAGATGTTAAGAAGAAAGACCTTGCTGGCATCGCTATGAGCTACGGTTATGTATACGTTGCTCAGATCGCTATGGGTGCTGATTACAATCAGACTGTTAAGGCTATCGCAGAAGCAGAAGCATATCCCGGACCTTCACTGATCATCGCATACGCTCCTTGTATCAACCATGGTATCAGAAAGGGTATGGCTAAGGCTATGACCGAAGAAGCTGAAGCAGTTGCATCAGGATACTGGAACTTATTCAGATACAATCCTGCACTGAAGGAAGAAGGCAAGAATCCTTTCAGCCTTGATTCCAAGACACCTGATATGTCTCTGTATCAGAACTTCTTAAAGGGCGAAGTTCGTTATACTTCACTGGCTCTTAAGAACCCTGATAAGGCAGCTAAGATGTTTGCTAAGTCTGAAGAACTGGCAGTTGAAAAGTATGCTCACCTGCAGAGACTGGTTGCACTCTACTCAGTAGAAGAATAATCTGAATCTTTTATGAATATCGTTTGAAACACGGTTATTCAATAGCTGATGCAGAAGAAATATGGGAAACCGATTTCTTCTGCATCTTTTTTACTTTTTCGTAATTATTTTACAAATAAATACTTTATATTTTATTTGATTTAGTGTAAAATATAATAAATCAGGAAGTATACGGTAGGAGAATTCAATTATCCGGCCAGATAACTGGTATTATGCTGAAAGGATTTAAATGTGCTGATGTTAAAAAAAGAGAATTATGTTGAAAGGACAAAGGATAACTTTAGAGAAGGCTATAATTGTTGTCAGGCAGTTATTCTTTCCTATTGTGACAGGTATGGAATTGACCCGGAACTGGCATTAAAACTTTCATGTTCATTTGGGGGTGGAATGGGCAGAATGAAAGAAGTATGCGGGGCAGTATGTGCAATGGCCATGATTGCAGGTTTGGAAACTGGAAATACGGATCCGAAAAATATTGAAGCAAAAAGAGAAAACTATGAGATGATTCGTTATCTGTATAATGAATTTAAAAAGGAAAACGGCAGTATTTACTGCAGCGAGTTAACCTATCTGGAAGGTGATGATGTGATGACAAAGGTTCAGGAGCGGGGAGGCCGCTACTACAAGAAAAAACCCTGTCTGGAATATGTTGCCGACGCTGCAAGAATAATCAATAAACAGTTTATTGACTGATGAGACTGCGTATGCTGAACAAAAACATAACACGAATGTCCCTGTCATATGGAGAGATACTGTAGATTTCTCCGTATGCAGGGACATTTTCAGGATAATTGGCAGGTTCAGCAAACCTGGCGAATTCAGGATAATCGGCAGATTCAGCAAATCCAACAGATTTAGAAAACCCGGCGAATTTGGAATAATCGGCAGGTTCAGCACTCCACACCGATAATTAGCGGTATGGTTATGCCTGCATAGCTTCTCTGGCGTGATCGATAAAGATCCGGCGGATGGCAGGATATTCTCCGATGCCTTTCAGATGGCACACCACATCGTAGCCCTCGTGAAGAAAGACATTCTTCCAAGAGTCTTCTTCTTCACCTGCCATATCGTTGATGGCGTGATCGCCTGCTACGATCATGAACGGCGCGAGATGAACTCTGGTCGGATTCAGCGCTTTTACCAGCTTGACCATAGTGCTGAGGGAAGGATAGGCTTCAACTGTTCCCATGAAGATATTGCTGTGCCAGTAATCTTTCAATGTAAAATCAAGGGCGGCATATACGGTGTTGGTAAAGTGTACGGTACCATGTCCCATGAAAACAAGCGCTTCGTTGTCGGGGATTTCCGGATATTCGTTTTTGATAGCTGCAATAACAGCGAGGTTATCGTTGGTAGAAGATAACAGCGGATTGCCGAAACGAATGGATTCAAAGCTTTCTGCAAAGGAATTCACTTCGGAAATCATAATATCATTCTCGATTCCATTCAAGATATGGGTGGGCTGAACAACCAGCTCCTGGATTCCGTCTGCAATCATCTGTTCTACCGCATCTGTAACTGTCATGATACGGATTCCGTCACGTTTTAAAATCTTGCGGATAATCATTTTGCTGGTCCATGCCCGATATATGGAATGGTCGGGAAATTCCCGGCGGAAATCATCTTCAATCTTATCAATGGTCTTTTCTCTTGCTTCGTTGATACTGGTTCCGAAACTAACAACCAGTATTGCTTTTTTTCTGTCTGTCATGAACACTCCTCCTGTGATGTTTCCACAGCTTATATCATCAATTTGTATGATATGGTGGAAAAAAACTAATAAAATTGTAGCATTCTTTTGCAGTAGTGTCAAAAACTATTTGACAGGAGTGCTTTCTATGTTAGAATATATTATGCATTTTAGAAATAATGGAACGAGGAAAAATTATGAAAATAGTAAACATAGGCAGCCGCGAGAGTAAACTGGCGGTTGTTCAGTCTGAAATGGTACGTGATTACATTAACAGCCACAATGATGATATAGAAGCCAAGCTGGTGACGATGAAGACGACCGGTGATATTATTCTGGATCGGAGTCTTGATAAAGTGGGCGGGAAAGGATTGTTTGTAAAAGAACTGGATCGTGCTTTAATGGCGGGTACAACGAGTCTTTCTGTACATAGTCTGAAGGATATGCCCATGGAGGTTTCCAGGGAACTGCCTCTGATCGCCTTTTCCAAAAGAGAAGACCCCCGAGATGTTCTGATTTTGCCTGAAGGAAAAACAGAAATCGACTTTTCACTGCCGGTTGGCTGTTCCAGCCTACGTCGGATGCTTCAATTTAAAAAATTATATCCGCAGGCTGCATTTGAGGGCGTGCGCGGCAATGTAATTACCCGTCTGGCAAAGCTGGACAGCGGAAAATATTCTGCTCTGATTCTGGCAGCAGCAGGAGTAAAAAGACTCGGACTGGAATCGCGGATCAGCCGTTATTTTGAGCCGGATGAGATGATTCCGGCGGCCGGACAGGGAATTCTGGCTGTACAGGGACGCGAAGGTCTGGATTACAGCTTCCTTGAAGGCTATAATGATTCAGAAGGTGAGATGGCTGCTCTGGCAGAGCGGGCCTTTGTAAAGGAGCTGGATGGAGGCTGCACTTCTCCTGTAGCAGCTCATGCCCGGATCCAAAACGGAGAAATTTATTTAAAAGGGCTTTATTATCATGAAGCGGATGGAGGACATCTGATCGGTACTCTGACAGGTCCTGCAGACAGAGAATCAGCACAGAAGCTGGGAAAAGAACTGGCTATAAAACTGAGAAATCAGTATCAGGCGCAGCAGAAGCTTTAAAACAGGTGAAGTTTCGGCAAATATGGATGTGCGCAGGATGATAAAAGATGCGCTATGCTATAAATAAATTATGTTCAAATGAAAGGAATCGATAGATATGGGTAAAGGAAAAGTCTGGCTGGTGGGAGCCGGTCCGTCTGATGTTGGATTATTTACGCTGAAAGGAAAACAGGTGCTGGAGCAGGCGGAAGTGGTAGTATACGACGCTCTTGTAGGACACGGTGTTCTTGCGATGGTACCGAAAAGTGCGGAATTAATAGATGTAGGTAAACGTGCAGGCAATCACACGCTGCCTCAGGAGATGATCAACCAGGTTCTGCTTGAAAAAGCAATGGAAGGAAAACGTGTGGTACGTCTGAAAGGAGGCGATCCCTTTCTTTTTGGCCGCGGCGGAGAAGAGCTTGAGCTTTTAACGGAGAATGATATTCCATTTGAAATCGTTCCCGGCGTAACTTCTGCGATTTCTGTTCCTGCATATAACGGGATTCCTGTCACACACCGGGATTTCTGTTCTTCCCTGCATATTATTACAGGACATAAGAAAAAGGGCCGCGAATATGATATTGATTTTGAAGCTCTGGTTCGTACAAAAGGAACTCTTGTTTTCCTGATGGGAATTACAGCGATGGAAGATATCTGCAAAGGCCTGATGGCAGGTGGAATGTCACCGGATATGCCGGCGGCTGTGCTGCAGAAAGGAACCTCCGCAAGACAGAAGCGGGTGGTAGCAACCGTTGGCACTTTAAAAGCAGCTTCCGATGCTGCTAAGATTGAAACACCGGCTATTATCGTGGTGGGTAAGGTGTGTACAGTAGCAGAACAGTTTACATGGTATGAAAAGCTTCCGTTACAGGGTTGCCGTGTACTGGTGACCAGACCGAAGGAACTGGCTTCCCGTATGACTGATCAGCTGAGAGAAAAAGGAGCGGAGGTAGTAGAGCTTCCTGCAATCCAGACCGAAGCAATTTTACCGAATAAGCAGCTGGAAGAAGCAATTGCCTCTATTGAAAAATATCAGTGGGTCGTATTTACCAGCCAGATAGGCGTTCGTATTTTCTATGAAGCACTTAAAAACGCACGGATTGATGTGCGCAGAATGAATGGGCTGAAAATTGCTGCAATCGGAAAAGGAACTAAGGCAGAGGTAGAAAATCACGGAATGTTCGTCGATCTGATGCCTTCGATATATGATGGTGAATCTCTTGGCAGAGAGCTTGCAGGAGTCTGCGAAAAGGGTGATCAGATTTTGATTCCCAGAGCCAGAATCGGCAGCCATGAGCTGATTGAAGAGCTGGAAAAGGCCGAAGGAGTGAAAATTGATGAAATTCCTACCTATGATACAGTTCTGGTAGAATCTCACCTGATTGATGAAAAGAAAGAATTTGCAGCCGGCAATATGGATTATGCAATCTTTACCAGCGCTTCAACGGTGCGTGGCTTTGAAGCGGCAACTCCCGGACTCGATTACAGTACGGTCGAGGCAGTCTGCATCGGAAAACAGACCGCAGCAGAGGCAGAAAAACTGGGCATGAAGGTTCATATTTCCAAAATTGCATCAATCGCATCCGTTGCGCAGCTCACAGAAGAATTGTTTGCCGCCAAAAAGGCATCCTTATAATAAGTAAAGAATAAGCAAAACAGTAGGTAAAGTAAAAAAACAAGCAAAGCAATAAGTAAAGTAAAAAGATAAGCAAAAGAGGTAACAGATATGTTAATCAGACCAAGAAGATTAAGAAAAGGCGATACTTTAAGACGTATGGTCAGAGAAACACGTGTAGATAAAGCTTCCCTGATCTATCCCATGTTTGTAAAAGAAGGAGAAGGGATTACAGAAGAAATTGCTACCATGCCCGGTCAGTTCCGCTACAGTGTGGATACTATGGGCAGCAAGCTGGAACAGCTGCAGAAGGCCGGTGTGAATGCAGTTATGTTTTTCGGTCTGCCCGATCACAAGGATTGCTGCGGCAGCCAGGCTTATGATGAGAACGGCATTGTACAGCGCGCACTGCGGGAAGCAAGAAAACAGTATCCTGATATGTATCTGATTACAGACGTATGTATGTGTGAATATACCGATCATGGCCACTGCGGAATTCTGACACCGGATCATTATGTTGACAACGACAAAACACTGGATCTGCTTGCAAAAACCGCAGTTTCCCATGTGGCAGCCGGTGCGGATATGGTAGCTCCTTCCGATATGATGGATGGCCGTGTGCTGGCAATTCGGGAAGCTCTCGACGAAAATCACTACCAGGAAACTCCGATCATGTCTTATGCAGTGAAATATGCATCCGCATTCTACGGTCCTTTCCGTGACGCCGCCGGTTCTGCTCCTGCATTTGGCGACCGCAAATCCTATCAGATGGATTTCCATAACCGCAGAGAGGCATTAAAAGAAGCAATGCTGGACATTGAAGAAGGCGCAGATATTATTATGGTAAAACCTGCACTGTCTTATCTGGATATCGTCCGTGAGGTAAAAGATATGACGGATCTTCCGATTGCAGCATACAGTGTGAGCGGTGAATATTCCATGATTAAAGCAGCAGCAAAGCTTGGTTATGTAGATGAAGAACGTATTATCAGTGAAACTGCCATCAGCATGTACCGCGCAGGAAGCGATATTTTGCTGACCTATTTTGCGGAAGAAATTGCAAAATGTATTGATAAAGGAATTATCGGATAAATGACAAAACAAAGCTCTGATACAATTCGGATTTCTGTACGGAATCTGGTGGAATTTATTTTTCGAAGCGGCGATATTGATAACCGGCGCAGTGGCGCAAAGGAAAAGCAGGCCATGGAAGCCGGGAGCCGGCTGCATCGGAAGATCCAAAAGCAGATGGGCAGCTCTTATGAAAGTGAAGTAACATTAAGGCACACGGTAAAAAGAGCACAGTTCGGAATTTTGATTGAAGGGCGGGCAGACGGCATTTTCAGTGAAAAAACAAAAATATTCATGGAAAAGGCCGCTGCCTTTGAAAATAAAAAGAAAAAAGCCCCGGATGAAAAATCCGAGGCTTTTTCCGCTGAAATAGAGGAAATACAGGAAAGTTTTTCTATTACTGAAACAGAGGAAGCACAGCAGAAGTTTCCAAAAAAGATCTTTGTTGTTGATGAGATCAAAGGGATTTATCGCGATCCGAGAAAGCTGAAGGAGGCGGTTTTGGTTCATAAGGCACAGGCCTTATGTTACGCTTATATCTATGCGCTTCAGAACGGACAGCAGCTGATGGGGGTTCAGATGACCTACAGCCATCTGGAAACGGAAGAAATCCGTCGTTTTTATGAGGTTTATACCTTTGAGGAGCTGGAAAAGTGGTTTGAAGCTCTGATTTGTGAATATGAACGATGGGCACAGCTGGAAATCAGGCAGCACCGGGAGATGTGTGAAAGTCTGCAGGGGATGGAATTTCCATTTCCATACCGCCCCGGGCAGCGCAAGCTTGCGGTGTCCGTCTACCGCAGCATTGAGCAAAAAGGGGAGCTGTTTATTCAGGCTCCTACCGGGATCGGAAAGACCATGTCAGTGCTTTTCCCTGCGCTGAAGGCGATGGGGGAGGAATTTGCAGAGCGAGTATTTTATCTGACAGCAAAAACTATTACCAGGACAGTAGCACAGGAGGCGTTTGATATTCTGCGCCGGCAGGGACTGAAGATTCATTCCGTAACGATCACTGCCAGAGATAAAATCTGCCCTCAGGAGGTCTGTAGCTGCAACCCGGAAGGCTGTCCTTACGCCAAGGGGCATTTTGACCGGGTGAATGAAGCAGTTTTTGATATGATTTCTCATGAGGAGTGCATGGAGCGGGAAAATATCCTGGAATATGCAAAAAAACACCATGTCTGTCCGTTTGAACTGAATCTGGATCTGACGTTGTGGTCACAGGGAATCATCTGCGATTACAATTATGTATTTGACCCGAACGTCTATCTGAGACGGTTTTTCGGAGATTCCGTTCAGGGAAAGTATCTCTTTCTGGTGGATGAGGCGCATAATCTGCCGGATCGGGCAAGGGAAATGTATTCTGCTGCGCTGGTCAAAGAAGATGTTCTGAAAACAGAAAAGCTCATGAAGGAAACAACCGATTTATTTATCATGGATTCGGCAGAAGCCGTTCGGGCAGCAGGGCGATCGATTCGGGCGCTGCGGGCTTTGAACAAAAAGCTGCTTTCTTTGAAAAAAGAAACAGAAAAAGTAATGCTTCTGGAAGAAATAGAAGATTTGTACGACCTGACGCTGCGCGCGCAGGAAGCAATCAGCAGTTTTCTGGAGGAAACCACCAATAACGCGGCACAAGAGCTTCTCGATTTCTTTTTTGCACTGCGTCATTTTAATGCAATCTGTGAAATCCTGGATTCCAGCTATGTTCCTTACTGCAGTGTGGAAAAAGGACTGTTTCAGGTGAAGCTGCTTTGTGCAAATCCCGCTGTGAATGTGCATAACTGTATCGGAAGGGCCGTCAGCACGGTATTTTTCTCGGCAACAATGCTGCCGATGCATTATTATCGTGAATTGCTGACAACCGAGAAAAATGCCTTTGCGATTTATGTGGATTCGCCTTTTGACAAAAACAGACGACTGTTAGCGGTAGCGGAGGATGTAACCAGCCGCTATACGATGCGCAATCCGATTCAGTACCATCGGATCCTCGACTACATCACACAGGTAACCGCTGCCCGCACCGGAAATTATATGGTGTTTTTTCCATCCTATCAGTATATGATGGAAGTAACAGCTGTTTATGAGGAAATGTATGGCAAGGATGAAGCGCGGAGGCCGTTTCTTTTACTTTTGCAGGAGCAGGGAATGAACGAGGCCGGAAGAGACGCTTTTTTAGAGAAATTTTCACAGGAAACGACAGACGCACAAGGAAAAGAGCTTTCGCTTGTCGGATTCTGCGTGATCGGAGGTATTTTTTCAGAAGGAATTGACCTGACAGGAGAACGGCTGATTGGCGTACTTGTAGTCGGAACCGGTCTGGCCCAGATCAGTACGGAAGGAGAATTGCTGCGGGGGTATTTTGAAAAAAACGGACGCCCGGGCTATGATTATGCATATCGCTTTCCCGGAATCAACAAGGTTTTTCAGGCGGCCGGCCGCGTGATTCGCACCGCGGAGGATGAAGGCGTCGTCATTTTGCTGGATAACCGGATGCTTTTGGAAAATCATGTAAAATTGTTTCCGATGGACTGGGATAATTATCAGGCAGTCCGTCAGAATACGATCGGAAAACTGACAGAGGCGTTCTGGAACAGAGAATCGTAAAAGATGTGCTTCTCTGTTCCTGAACGTGTCATGCAATGATGTCCTATGCGTTATAAAAAATCAGAGAGAAGTAGATAACGGTATGTCCGTCAAAGTTGTAGCTCAGACCGGCTTCAGCTGCGGTCTGCATGATCAGGATTCCGTGGCTCTCAATGGTGGCAAAGCGCTGCTCGGGATGGCGGCAGGGCGAATCGGGATAGGCGCAGGTGTCACAGGTCATACAGCCAGTGGTGAGCGTCAGTGTTTCGCCGAATTCCTCCTGCATCCGCCGGGTCAGTTCCAGGGAGACCTGTTCATGGTCTCTGCGGGCGTTGAGACAGCCCTGGAAGTCTGCAATATCCGGTACGTCGGCTGCGGTGGTAAATAAAAGTGCATGTGAAAAACGTTTGCAGCGCTCCATGCATTCTGTGATTGTTCCGATAACAGGCGGACAGGCCCAGGAATGTCCATAGCGGCTGCATTCTGTTTCGCAGATAAAACGTACTTTTTCAGAAAAGACAAGGTCGCTTCTGTTGAGATGGACATATTCGCAAACCGGAAAATCGGCAATAAAGTTATCAATTCGCTCTGTTGGATTAAGATTCATATACGGGGTACCTCCTTTTGGTAATCTGTTTGTATTTTAACATAGGTGGATTTAAAGGTAAACCAGATTGCAGAATTCTGCTGAATTCCGCTGGATTCTGCCGGATACTACAGTTGAGTCTATTAAATATATTAAAAAAACAATTCGAAAAAAATATTTAAAAAAAATAAAAAAAGTACTTGCATAATTTTTGGAAGTATGTTATATTATCTGAGTCGACAGCGAAAGCGGTCAGACAGAGAGAAAAAAGAATACAGGGGTATCGCCAAACGGTAAGGCACCGGACTCTGACTCCGTCATCTCAAGGTTCGAATCCTTGTACCCCTGCTTGAAACTTACAGTTTCAGCCGGTTTGCCGGACTTCAATTTTATATTTGCTTATAGGGGTATCGCCAAACGGTAAGGCACCGGACTCTGACTCCGTCATCTCAAGGTTCGAATCCTTGTACCCCTGCTTCAGACCTGCACAATCCTGCAGGTCTTTTTTGGCATGACGGAAACGGAAAATCTGTTTTTTATACATTTTTCATAAGGAAATTTGTTTTTACATATTTTTCATAAGGAAATCTGTTTTTATACATTTTTCTTTACAAATCTGAGGTTTCCTTATATAGTAGATGTAGTGTGCAGAATGGAGATGTATTATGTCAGCGCAGCTGACGAGCCGCTCGCAGCAGGAATGTCGATGGCATTCCTGAATTACATGCACTGAGAAATGGAGGCAGGTTATGGATGGTGTAAAAAATAAGATCAGGCAACTGCTTGCAGCGCAGGAAGTCCGTATTACCGCAGCCTTACAGCTGATTTTATGCGTCCTTGCCGTGACAGCAGCGGTAAAAAGAGAATTTCGTACAAATCAGAAAAAACGCAGGAAAGCAGCCCGGAAAAAATAGCGGCAGCGCCTGGAACAGGAAAGGAATTAAAGTTTATGTCAATGGATTTATTAATTGAAAAAATTGCACAGATGAAAAACCCTACAGTAGCAGGACTTGATCCGAAGCTGGATTATATTCCCGGATATATTTTGAAGGAAGCTTTTGAGGCAACAGACGATGTGCTCGAAGCATCTGCCAATGCTTTATATCAGTTCAATAAAGGTCTGATCGATGCATTATGTGATATCGTTCCCGCAGTAAAGCCTCAGGCAGCTTACTATGAGATGTATGGATGGCAGGGCGTGCGCGCGCTGGCCCGCACAATTGCCTATGCTCATGAAAAAGGTATGTACGTAATCACTGACGGCAAGCGCAATGATATCGGTACAACGATGGAAGCCTATGCAGCTGCTCATATCGGCAAGACAGCGATCAACGGCGAGATGGTAACTGCTTTTGGCGGAGACTGTCTGACTGTAAACGGCTATCTGGGAAGCGATGGAATCGTTCCGCTGTTAAAGATGTGTAAAGAATATGACAAGGGAATCTATGTGCTGGTAAAAACTTCCAATCCTTCTTCCGGCGAGCTGCAGGATCAGAAGATCGGTGACAGAACGATCTACGAAGTGATGGGTGAGATGTGTGAGAAATGGGGAGCAGAGGTTCCCGGCAAATACGGCTACTCTGCAGTCGGCGCAGTTGTAGGTGCAACCTACCCTTCACAGCTGCAGGAGCTTCGTGAAAAGATGCCCCATACCTTCTTCCTGGTTCCCGGATACGGCGCGCAGGGCGGCGGAGCAAAGGATGTAAGCTATGCATTTGACAAAAACGGACTTGGCGCTGTCATCAATTCCTCCAGAGGCATTATGTGCGCATGGAAGAAGTCAGGAGCTGCAGAACAGGATTACGCAAAGGCAGCAAGAGAAGAAGCCATCCGCATGAGAGAAGATATTCTGGGAGCAATCGGAGATATCAGATTAAACTGATTGATGTGCCTGCGATAACGAAACTGATAGGAATGAGGTTTATAAGATGAAATTATTATCAATTGCAGTCCCCTGTTACAATTCGGCAGAATACATGGACAAATGCATTAAATCTTTGCTGAAAGGCGGAGAAGAGGTAGAAATTCTTATTGTAGATGACGGATCAGTAAAGGACAACACGGCAGAAATTGCCGATCGGTATGCAGCGAAATATCCTTCTATTGTAAAAGCTATCCATCAGGAAAATGCCGGTCACGGAGGCGCCGTGAATACCGGCCTTGCAAATGCCACAGGTCTGTATTTTAAGGTAGTGGACAGTGATGACCGTGTAAGCGCCGGCCCCTACATGAAGATTCTTTCCGTGCTGCGGGATATGGCAGCAGCAGAGAATCCGGTCGATATGGTTCTTTCCAATTTTGTATACGATAAAGTAGATGTAAAGCACAAAATGGTGATGCGCTACGGAAGAATCCTTCCGAAGGACCGGGTATTTACCTGGGATGAGATCGGCTCTTTCAAGCCGGGCCAGTATCTGCTGATGCATTCAATTATCTATCGGACTCAGATTTTGAGAGACTGCGGTCTGGAGCTTCCCAGACACACCTTCTATGTAGACAATATTTTTGCCTTCCAGCCCTTTGCTTCGGTCAGGACCATGTATTATGTCAATGAAAACTTCTACTGGTACTACATAGGCAGAGAAGATCAGTCGGTGAATGAAAAGATTATGATTTCCCGAATTGATCAGCAGCTGAGAGTGAACCGCATTATGATCGACTCCTACACCAAAGAACAGATTTCCAGTAAAAAGCTGAAAAAATATATGCGCAGCTATCTGACCATTATTACCTGCGTCAGCTCCATCCTGGCAATCCGATCCAATACTCCTGAGAACCTGCAGAAAAAAGCAGAGATCTGGGCGTATCTGAAGGAGAAGAATCCCAAAACATGGCGCAGGATTCGTTTCAGCCTGCTGGGAATTGTGATGAATCTGCCGGGCAGAACCGGACGAAAGATTGCAAGTCTGGGTTATGCGGCTGCTCAGAAAATATACGGATTTAATTAATTTGCAGGACAGGGCAGCTTTTCTAAGGAGAGGCTGCCCTGCTGGTTTTTTATAATGAGAAACAGAGGAGTGGAAAACAGTATGAAATTCAGACCATGTATTGATATTCATAACGGAAAGGTAAAACAGATCGTGGGCCAGAGCCTGAAGGACAGCGGGGACTTTGCAGTGGACAATTTTGTTTCGGAAAAGGATGCTGCCTGGTTTGCCGGATTTTACGCAAAAGACCAGCTTTATGGAGGACACATTATTATGCTGAACCCGGCATCTTCTCCATTTTTTGAAGCAACCAGAGCGCAGGCGCTTCAGGCGCTGTCCGTCTGCCCGGGCATGATGCAGATCGGAGGCGGGATTACGGCTGCAAACGCTGCACAATATCTCGATGCAGGCGCGTCTCATGTGATCGTAACCAGCTATGTTTTCAAAGACGGTCAGATTTATTACGAAAATCTGGAAAAGATCCGCCGGGAAACGGGAAAAGAACATCTGGTGCTGGATTTAAGCTGCAGAAAGCGTGACGGAGAGTATTATATTGTAACAGACCGCTGGCAGAAATTTACGGAAGTCAAACTGACACCGGAGCTGCTTGACCAGCTTTCCGAAAGCTGCAGTGAATTTCTGATTCATGCCGTGGATGTGGAGGGAAGTGCTGCAGGAATTGAAGCCGGGGTTGCAAAGATGTTGGGCAGCTGGGGGAAGATCCCGGTCACATATGCCGGCGGCGTATCAGGCTTTGAAGATCTTGAGCAGCTTAAGCGCCTGGGACAGAACCGAATAGACGTAACAATTGGAAGCGCGCTTGATTTGTTTGGCGGGAAGATGGAATACCGCAAGGTACTGGAGTTTTTAAAATAATAGTAAAGATTGAAAAAAACGTTGGACAATTGTTAAGAACTTGTTAAGAAATTAATATTTATTTTATTGGCTATTTTTTCGAACATGTGTTAGAATAATTGCAGAACATAGAAATTGGATAAACAGGAGGCCGGGCGGATGATTGATGTCAGGAATGTCAGTAAGTATTTTAACGATATCGCAGCGGTGGATAAGGTGTCTTTTCAGATCAGAGAAGGGGCTGTTTTTGGCCTGATCGGGATGAACGGCGCCGGGAAAAGCTCACTTCTGCGTCTGATGAGCGGAATCTATCGCGCAGATGAAGGCGTGATCCTCGTAGATGACCAACAGATTTTTGACAACGTATCAGTGAAAAAGAAGATTTTTTACATATCGGACGAGCAGTATTTTTTTGAGAATGCCACATTGACTGATATCAGTAATTTTTACAAAACCATATATGAAGATTTTGATCTGGGAAGATTTGACCGTATGATTCAGGACGTTGAGCTGAACCCGCAGCAGAAGATCCACACCTATTCCAAAGGGATGCGCAAGCAGCTGAGTATGATCTGCGGCATCTGTTCAGGGACCAAGTATCTGTTTTGCGATGAAACCTTCGATGGACTCGATCCGGTGATGCGGCAGATGGTGAAGAACCTGATGTCTTATGAGCTGACGCACCGGGAGTTTGTCCCGGTGATTGCCTCACATAACATGCGGGAGCTGGAAGATATCTGCGATCACGTGGGACTTTTATATAAGGGAGGAATGCTGCTTTCAAAGGACGTACAGGATATGAAGCTTCATATTCATAAGGCGCAGTGCGTGTTCCGTGAGGAAGGAGATGCGGATAAGGCCTTTGAAGGGCTTGATCTGATCAGCAGAGAGAACAGAGGTTCTCTGTATACAGTTACAGTAAGAGGACATAAGGAGCATCTGGAATCAGCAATCACTGCACAGAATCCACTGTTTTATGAGATTCTGCCGCTGAGTCTGGAGGAGATCTTTATCAGTGAAACGGAGGTAGCAGGATATGATATCAAAAAAATTATCGGCTAAGAAGCTGTTCGGGCGTTTGATGAAGGCGGAGTGCTTTCGGAAGGTCTGGGCGGCGGGAGTGATGGCCATCCTGCTGATCTTTGCACTGCCGATGAGGGTTGCTCTGGAGCTGGGCAGATATGCAAAGGATTATTCGGAGATGCCGGATTCTGTGATGCTCAATTTCATTGTACAGAACGAGGTCCTTATGGTTCTCATATTTGTAAGCGGAGTTTTCATGGCGATAGTGGAATTTTCCTATCTTTTCCGCAGAGATAAGGTGGATTTTTATTTTTCACTGCCCATTGGAAGAAGCATGCAGTTTTTTTATCGGTTTTTAACAGGATTTCTGCTGTTTGCCATTCCCTATCTGATTATGTACGGAATTTCCATTCTGGTGGCGATTGCCCATGGAGCGCTGATCGAGGGCTATGTCAGGGAGCTTGCGGTTATGGCGGTTATGTATCTGCTGTTTTACTGGGTAATCTATTCTGTCAGCGTAATGGCGATACAGTTTGCGGGAAGCTTTCTTTCCGGCATTGTGCTAATCGTGATCATTCATTTTGCAGGTCCTTTCCTGTGCTTTATATTGAATTCGTGCCAGTCAACCTATTTCAGAACCTTTGTCGATACCGGAAAGCCGCTGCTTTTTGGTCAGGGAAGTATTATTACGATTTGTCACAAGGTTCTGGCAGAGTTTTCTGATATGGGCTTTTTCTTTTCACGTTCCATCGGGATTCTGATCGTTACTGCCGTTTTGATCCCTGTGGCGGCATATATGCTTTTCTGGAAGCGGCCTGCAGAAAAGTCCGGTTATGGGCTGGCGTTTCCAATCGTGGGTCCGTTTATCGGTTTTCTGATGGTAGCCGGAGTTGGTATGACGGCAGGCCTTTTTCTGGCAGAACTTTCCTTTAACAATTCGGATTTCTGGCTGTACTGCGGTGTTGTGATCGGCTGTGTGGTGATGCATGTGATCACGCAGATGATCCTGAATATGAACTTCAGAGCCTTTTTCGGACATAAGCTGCTGCTGCTTTCAGGCACTGCAGCTGCGCTGCTTGTTATTTCCATCTTCCGGTTTGATCTGCTTGGCTTTGACAGCTTTCTGCCGAAGGCAGATCAGCTTAGTTCCGTGGGAGTCAGCTTTGATGAACTGGAGTATTACCGTTCCCATGTAAAGGAATATACGAAAGAGGCGTATGAAGCACGGTTTAAACCGGACCGGGTCTACAGCATTGTATACGGAGAAGAGTCAGATAAGTACAGAGTGCTAAAGGATATGAATATTTCCAATGTAGGCCCTGTGCTGGAGATTGTCTCCAGATCAATAAAAGATAAGACGTGGAAACCTTATAAAGGAAACATGACAGTCTGTTACCGCCTGAAGAACGGAACGTGCGTTTACCGTTCCTACTATACCAGTGTGCTGAAGGAAAAGGAGTCGGTCAGTGATATCTTTGACACAGAAGGATATAAGGGGCTGCTATATCCGATTCTGACACGTGGAGAAGACGACTCTTCTGTCTGGATCAGCAGGATCGGCAATTATTATGGAGAACAGAAAAAGCTTGATCTGACGGATGTACAGTATACCAGTCTGCTCCGTACCTACAAGCGCGAGCTGAAAGATCTGCATCTGGAGACACTGTGTACAGAGGAACCTCTTTTGAATCTCGAATTTACCGTAAGCCAGGATGATTATTTTAATGCATATCCGGTATATCCTTCCTTTAAACATACTCTGACTCTGCTGAAGGGCTATGGATATGAATTCAAGCCTGTTTCAGAACAGATCTATAAGGTTCAGGTGGCCTATAACCCGGTTCAGGAAGCTGAATTTTCAGAAGGGGAGGTACAGGGCTCAGGAATCGAAAGGGAGACACTGGTGGAAAGCGTCAGCACTGCATCCGAAGGCTCCCATATATACTGGACAACCAGCAAAAAAGAGCTGGAACAGCTAAAGCCATGGCTGATATCCTGCGATAATTACTCCATGAACCTGACACTGAAGGAGGTAGATCCGGATTATTCGGTTACAGGCTATCTGCTCGATCCGGAAACAGGAGAAGAGTCCATTATGCAATTTGTGATCCAAAAAGGAAAGATTCCGAAATTTTTGAAAAAGCTGAAGAAGTAAATTCTGCAGTTCATATTCGTGCCGACACTTAGGTTTCTCATATTCGTGCGGGCACTTAGGCCTCTCTTTGTTTGACACTGCCATTTGTATTTGTTACAATGGACGCATCAAATGAAAGGGGCCTTTTTATTATGGTAAAAACAAATGCAATGCGTATTCTGGAGCAGGCGGGAATTCCTTATCAGCCGCAGGAATACGAGTTTGATGAGGAACACCTGGGAGGTGACCATGTAGTGGCACAGCTTGGACTTGATCCGGATACGTGTTTTAAGACACTGGTGGTTCGGGGAGAGAAGAAAGGCATTATGGTTTTCTGCATTCCGGTGAATGAGGAGCTGGATTTAAAGAAGGCGGCTGCTGTGGCCAAGGATAAAAAGCTGGAAATGGTTCATGTGAAAGAATTATTGAATCTGACCGGATATATCCGCGGAGGCTGCTCACCAGTGGGTATGAAGAAGAAATATCCAACTTACTTTGAGGAAACAGCCCTGCTTTTTGATAAAATTTACTTAAGCGGAGGCGCCAGAGGGGTACAAATCTGTGTGAATCCTGATCAATTAATAGAATTTTTGCAGGCGAGCGCATGCGAAATTGTGAAATAATCAGGGTTGACAAGCTAATTATTCTGGTTTATAATCAAGCCCAGATAATAGTTTGAGATTCAAAATATTCGACAATCAAAATATTTGACTCCCAAACTATTACCATGAACAAACTCATGGAGGCAATATGGCGACAGCTAGAATTTTAGGTACCGGCTCTTATTTGCCGGATCATACAGTTACCAATGACGATCTGTCACAGATTGTCGATACCAGCGATGAATGGATCAGAACACGAACCGGTATCTGTTCCAGACATATCGCAAAAGGTGAAACAACTGCCGATATGGCAGCAGAAGCAGCCAGAAGGGCGCTTAGCTTTAGCGGGATGCAGGCAGAAGAGCTTGATATGATCCTGGTAGCTACGGTAAGTCCTAACAAGGCGATGCCGAATACGGCCTGTCAGGTACAGGCAAAGATCGGCGCAGACAAAGCAGTTTGCTTTGATCTCAACGCAGCCTGTTCCGGCTTTCTGTTTGCACTGAGTACGGCAGCAGCTTATATTCAGGCCGGAGTTTATCAGAACATTCTGGTAATCGGTGCGGAAGCGCTTTCCACTCTGGTCGACTGGAAGGACAGAGGCACCTGTATCCTGTTTGGAGACGGCGCCGGCGCGGCAGTGGTAACTGCAGAGGAAGATGGTGTGATCGATCAGTTGTCCGGTTCCGATGGAAAAAAAGGACCGGTTCTGAATTGTGACACAGGTTCAACAATCAGCATGAATGGACAGGAGGTTTTCAAATTTGCGGTATCGAAGGTACCGGAGATTGTTAATGCCCTGCTGGAGAAAAATCAGATGAGTGCAGAAGATGTGGATTTCTACATCCTGCATCAGGCCAATAAGCGGATTATTGATTCCGTATCAAGAAGATTAAAACAGCCGGAGGAAAAGTTCCCCATGAATCTTGATTCCTGCGGCAATACTTCAGGAGCCAGCATCCCGATTCTTCTGGATGAACTGAATCGCAGCGGAAAGCTTTTAAGAGGGCAGACCCTTGTACTTTCCGGATTTGGTGCAGGTCTTACCTGGGGAGCCATTCTGATGAAATGGTAGAAAACGGCGTTTTTCAGAGAACAAACTGCCGGGAAACTTTCATTTGATAGTTTGATAATAAAAAAGATAAAACAAGTTAAAAGGAGAAAAATCATGTTAGAAAAGATTACAGAATTATTAGTAGAACAGTTAGGTGTAGATGCAGCAGATGTTAAGGGAGAAGCTTCTTTCAAAGAAGACCTTGGCGCTGACTCTCTTGACCTGTTTGAAATGGTTATGGGACTGGAAGATGAATACGGCATTGAAATCCCCGCAGAAGAACTGGAAAACATTGTAACAATCAATGACATGATCAAATACCTGGAAGCAAAAGGAATCAACGCATAATTAAGGAATCAACCATAATTTATGCATAATCGAATGATAATCGAATAAATTTCAAAAATTCAGGTCTGCTTCCGGCAGAAGCAGAAAAAAAGCTTTTGCCGGAAGCAGCAAATTTATATAGCTTTATAGGACTAATAAATTAGTCAACACGTATAAACAGGATAGTATGGAGGAGAACAGAATGGGAAAAACAGCTTTGATCTTTCCGGGCCAGGGCGCTCAGAAGGCTGGCATGGGCAAGGATTTTTATGAAAATTCCGAAACAGCGAGAAGAATTTTTGACCAGGCAGGCGATTGGCTGGGTTTTGATATGAAAGCTCTTTGCTTTGAACCGAATGATCAGTTGGATATTACAGAGTATACACAGGCAGCGATGGTTACAACCAGCCTGGCAATGCTTGCTGTTTTACAGGAACGCGGATTAAAAGCAGACGTGGCAGCAGGCTTAAGTCTGGGAGAATACTGCGCACTGGCAGCGGCAGGAGCCATGAGTGTGGAAGATGCCGTTAAAATCGTTCGCCAGAGAGGCATTCTGATGCAGCAGGCAGTACCGGCGGGCGTAGGCTCGATGGCAGCAGTGCTGATGCTTTCCCCTGAAAAGATCGAAGAAGTGATCGCTCCTGTCGAAGGTGTTGAAATTGCCAATTATAACTGCCCCGGACAGATCGTAATCAGCGGTTTTAAGGGCGCTGTAGAAGAAGCATCTGAGAAACTGAAGGAAGCAGGCGCAAAAAGAGTACTTCCGCTGAATGTAAGCGGCCCTTTCCATTCCCCTCTTTTAAAGGAAGCAGGAGAAAAGCTGGGTGAGGTTCTTGCCCCTGTAGAGCTTTCTTTGCTGCAGATGCCTTACGTAACCAATGTAACAGCACAGTATATCCATGATACTGCAGAGATTAAAAATCTGCTGGTGCGTCAGGTTTACTCTTCTGTCAGATGGCAGCAGAGTGTAGAGGCGATGCTGGCAGACGGCGTCGATACCTTTATTGAAATCGGCCCCGGCAAGACACTTACTTCTTTTGTAAAGAAAATCAATCGTAAAGCAAACCTTGTAAATATTGAAACATGGTCAGATATGGAGAAATTTGTATGTTAGAGAATAAAATCGCAATCGTAACCGGCGCAAGCCGCGGAATCGGCCGTCAGATCGCTCTGACCCTGGCAAAAGAAGGCGCAGCTGTAATTGTAAACTACAATGGCTCAATGCAGAGAGCACAGGAAACCGTAAACGCAATTCAGGAAGCAGGCGGACAGGCAGAAGCAATTCAGTGTGATGTGTCTGACTTCAATGGCTGCAAAGAATTTATTGACGGCGTAATCAAAAAATATAAAAAAATAGATATTCTGGTAAATAATGCCGGAATCACAAGAGATAACCTGCTGATGAAGATGTCAGAGGAAGATTTTGACGCAGTATTAAACACCAACTTAAAAGGTGCATTTAACTGTATCAAGCATGTTTCCCGTCAGATGCTTCGTCAGAAGAGCGGACGTATCATCAACATTTCATCAGTATCCGGTGTAATGGGAAATGCAGGACAGGCAAATTACTCTGCTTCCAAGGCAGGCGTGATCGGACTGACCAAGGCTGCTGCCAGAGAGCTGGCAAGCCGCGGCATCACAGTCAATGCCATCGCACCCGGTTTTGTAAATACGGAAATGACGGCTGTGCTTTCCGATTCCGTAAAAGAAGCGGCAACAGCACAGATTCCTTTAAAACGCTTTGGCGAAGCGCAGGAAATTGCCGATATGGCAGCATTTCTTGCTTCTGAAAAAGCAGCATATATCACAGGCCAGGTCATCAGTGTAGATGGCGGCATGGCAATGTAATCCAGGAGGAAAAGAATGAGCAGACGTGTAGTTGTAACAGGTCTGGGAGCCGTGACTCCCATTGGTAATAGCGTAGAAGAGTTCTGGGAAGGCCTGAAGGCAGGTAAAGTGGGAATTGCCCCTATCACCAGATTTGATACGACAGAATACAAAGCAAAGCTTGCAGCAGAAGTAAAAGATTTTGATGCAAAGAAATATATGAATCCCAAGGACGCACGCCGTATGGAGCCCTTCTCTCAGCTGGCAGTAGCAGCAGCAAAAATGGCAATGGAAGATTCCGGCCTTGATATGGAAAAAGAAGATCCCTTCCGCGTAGGCGTCAGCGTAGCCTCCGGTATCGGTTCTCTGCAGGCAGTAGAGCGCGAACACCAGAAGCTGCTTGAAAAAGGACCCGGTCGTGTAGGCCCTCTGCTGGTGCCTCAGATGATCAGCAACATGGCAGCCGGCAACGTAGGAATTCAGCTGGGACTGAAAGGCAAGAACATTAACGTTGTAACAGCCTGTGCTTCCGGTACACACAGTATCGGCGAAGCTTTCCGTACCATTCAGTACGGAGATGCCGAAGTTATGCTGGCAGGCGGCGCAGAAAGCGCAGTTACTCCCATCGGCGTAGCCGGATTTACCTCTTTAACTGCTCTGACCCAGTCAACAGACCCCATGCGTGCATCCATTCCGTTTGATAAAGACAGAAGCGGCTTCGTTATGGGCGAGGGCGCAGGTGTGGTAGTTCTGGAAGAACTGGAACATGCACTGGCCCGCGGCGCAAGAATTTATGCAGAAGTAGCCGGATATGGCGCAACATGTGACGCTTTTCATATCACTTCTCCTGCAGAAGACGGCTCCGGCGCTGCAAAGGCAATGGAATACGCTATGAACGACGCAGGACTTACTCCTGAAGATATCGATTATGTAAACGCTCACGGAACCAGCACACACCACAACGACCTGTTTGAAACAAGAGCAATCCACCTCGCATTTGGAGAGGCAGCAAAGAAGCTGAAGGTAAACTCCACCAAATCCATGGTAGGTCATCTGTTAGGTGCAGCAGGCGGCGTGGAATTCATCACCTGTGTAAAATCAATTGAAGAAGGCTATGTACATGTAACAGCCGGTCTGGAAGAATGCGACGCAGAATGTGATCTGGATTACTGCAAGGGAAGCGGTGTGGAAATGGAAGTCCGCGCGGCAATCAGCAATTCACTGGGCTTTGGAGGACACAACGCAACCATTCTTGTAAAGAAATTTGAAGCATAGAGCAATGTTTTGAAGCGCAAAACGAAAAATGAGTGACAGAACAAAAGTCAGACCGTAAAGTCGGAAAGGAACCTAAAATGCTTGGTATTAAAGAGATTCAGGAAATCATTCCTCACAGACACCCGTTCTTACTGTTAGATTGTATTGAAGAATACGAACCCGGAGTCCGTGCGGTAGGATATAAATGTGTTTCCTACCGGGAAGAATTTTTTGCAGGACATTTCCCGGAAGAACCGGTAATGCCCGGTGTACTGATCGTAGAAGCACTTGCACAGGCAGGCGCCGTTGCAATCTTAAGCCTGGACGAAAATAAAGGAAAAACCGCATATTTCGGCGGTATCAACAATTGTAAATTCAGAAAAAAAGTCATTCCCGGAGACAAACTGCGTCTGGAATGTGAGATTATTAAGAAAAAAGGCCCGGTGGGAATCGGAAAAGCAACTGCCACAGTTGACGGAAAGGTAGCTGTAACCGCTGAGCTGACTTTTATGGTCGGATAAAAAGACCGTAACATAAAGCAAAGGAAGTAAAAGGATGATTAGAAAATTACTGATTGCCAACCGCGGTGAAATTGCGGTTCGTATTATTCGTGCCTGCCGTGAGATGGGAATTGCCAGCGTAGCTGTCTATTCCGAAGCGGATCGGGACAGCCTTCACACTCAGCTGGCTGATGAAGCTATTTGTATTGGACCGGCTTCCTCTACCGACAGTTATCTGAACATGGAGCGGATCATTGCCGCCACAGAAGCCTGTCATGCGGACGCCATTCACCCGGGATTCGGTTTTCTCTCAGAAAACAGCCGTTTTGCCATGCTGTGCGAGCGCTGCAATATTAATTTTATCGGTCCTTCCTCAGAGGTTATCAGCCGTATGGGCAATAAATCTCAGGCAAGAAATACAATGGAAGACGCAGGAGTACCCGTTGTACCCGGCAGCAAAGAGCCAATCTATGACTGGGAAACCGGAAAAGCGCTGGCAGATGAAATCGGTTACCCGGTTATCATCAAAGCAGTCAGCGGCGGCGGTGGAAAAGGAATGCGTGAGGTCTTCAAGCCGGAGGATTTTGAACAGCAGTTTCTGACTGCACAGACAGAATCCGTCCGCGGCTTCAATGATGACGCCATGTATGTTGAAAAATTCATTACCCGCCCCCGTCATGTGGAATTCCAGATTCTGGCCGATCAGTTCGGAAACGTGATCCATCTGGGCGAAAGAGACTGCTCCGTACAGAGAAAACACCAGAAGATGGTGGAAGAATCTCCCTGCGCAGCGATTTCCCCCGAACTGCGGGCGAAAATGGGTGAAACTGCTGTCCGCGCAGCAAAAGCAGCAGGCTATACCAGCGCGGGAACCATCGAATTTCTGCTGGATACAGATAACAGCTTCTATTTTATGGAAATGAATACCAGAATCCAGGTAGAACACCCGGTAACGGAGATGGTAACCGGAATTGACCTGATCCAGCAGCAGATTCGAATTGCCTCAGGACTTCCTCTTGATATGACACAGGAGGATGTGCGCCTCAAAGGACATGCGATTGAATGCCGGATCAATGCGGAAAATCCTGCAAAGCACTTTATGCCCTGCCCCGGAACGGTTACCAACGTGCATTTCCCCGGAGGAAACGGTGTTCGTGTGGACTCTGCCGTATACAATGGCTATAAGATTCCGCCTTTCTATGATTCCATGATCCTGAAGCTGATCGTTCACGCTGAGGATCGTACTTCTGCTATTAACAAAATGCGCAGTGCACTGGGCGAGCTGGTGCTGCAGGGGGTTACAACCAATCTGGATTTCCAGTATGAGCTTCTGAATAATCCTGCATTTTCCTCAGGAAATTTTGACACGCATTTTATTGAAACCTATTATCCAGACCTGTAGAAAAGAGTGATACCATACTATGTTAAGAGATATGTTTAAAAAGACTCCCAGATGGGCAGCGAGTTCGGCGCAGGAGCTTGTGCCAAGCCCTGAAATTCCTACCGGAATGTGGAGAAAATGCAATAAATGTTCTGCTCCGATTTACACGGATGATGTAATCAATAACCAGTATATCTGTCCCAAATGCGGCGGATATTTCCGGGTTCATGCCAGACGCCGTGTGGAAATCACAGCAGATGAAAATTCCTTTGAAGAATGGGATGACAGCCTTTGCGGCAAAAATCCTCTGAACTTCCCCGGATATGAAGAAAAGTTAAGCAGAATGCATGCGAAAACCAATCTGGAGGAAGCGGTCATTACCGGAAAAGCCCGGATCGACGGCTACGAAACCGTTCTGGGAATCATGGATGCCCGTTTCTTAATGGGAAGTATGGGACAGGCAGTCGGTGAGAAGATTACCCGTGCCTTTGAACGGGCCACAAAAGAAAAACTCCCCGTCATCCTGTTTTGCTGCAGCGGCGGCGCCCGGATGCAGGAAGGAATCGTTTCCCTCATGCAGATGGCAAAAACCTCCGCAGCAATCAAAAAACATTCCGAAGCAGGACTTTTATATGTTACCGTACTGACTGATCCGACAACAGGCGGCGTAACAGCCAGCTTTGCCATGCTTGGCGACGTGATCCTGGCAGAGCCCGGCGCTCTGATCGGTTTTGCAGGCCCGAGAGTAATCGAGCAGACCATCGGTCAGAAGCTTCCCGACGGCTTCCAGCGCGCGGAATTTCTTCAGGAACATGGTTTTGTAGATAAAGTAGTTCCCAGAAAGGAAATGCGTTCCACACTGGCAGCGATTCTGGCGCTTCATGCAGGCACAGCCCCTCATAAAGGCAGCGAAACAGAAGAAGCAAAGGAACGGGAAGCCATTCTGGAGCTTGCCGAAGAAGAAATCAGGATGCAGGGCAGAAGAGAAGCGTATTCAGACCTTTCTTCTGCTAAGAAAGCCAAAAATCTTTCTCCCTGGGAGCGGGTACAGATTTCCAGAAAATCTTCAAGACCTACAGGCCTTGATTATATAGAAGGGCTGTTTGTGGATTTCATAGAATTCCACGGAGACCGTTTCTATAAGGACGACAAAGCAATCGTAGGCGGTATTGCATGGTTTGGCGGCAGACCGGTAACGGTAATCGCACAGCAGAAGGGCCGCAGCACAAAGGATAACATTTTCCGGAACTTCGGCATGCCCTCTCCCGACGGTTACCGCAAGGCGCTTCGTCTGATGAAGCAGGCGGAAAAATTCGGCCGTCCCATTATCTGCTTCGTAGACACTCCCGGTGCATTCTGCGGAATGGAAGCAGAGGAACGTGGACAGGGCGAAGCAATCGCCCGCAATCTTCTTGAAATGTCTGCATTAAAGGTACCGGTTCTTTCTATAGTAATCGGTGAAGGCGGCAGCGGCGGAGCGCTTGCTATGGCAGTGGGAAATGAAGTATGGATGCTGGAAAACTCCATCTACTCCATTCTTTCCCCCGAAGGCTTTGCTTCCATTCTGTGGAAGGATTCCAAACGTGCCAACGAAGCCGCAAAGGTAATGCGGATCACCGCCGCAGAGCTGAAGGAGCTGGGCATAATCGACCGGATCATCAGCGAAGCAGAGGAAGCAGGAAAAGAAACGCTTCCTGATATCTGCGATGAAATGAGAAAACAGATTTTAAAATTTATGAAACGGTATACCGCGATGTCAGGTGAAGAGCTTGCAGAGCAGAGATATATGCGTTTTCGAAATATGTAAGACAGTTACCATTTAAAACCTCCTGGGCAGAAATCACATGTTCAGGGGAGACGAGCTGGCTATGATACAAATTCTGACGTGGGTTGGAGGGTGCATTTTGCATCCGATATGCCCTTTAACGAATCTGCATCATGGCCGGCTCGTTGCTTTTTTATCTGGAAATCTGCGTCATGAAGCGCTGAACAGCGATGCGTGGACAGCTTGCTGGTTTTTGCAATTTTTTACTGCCATGCAAAATTAGAGTTTGAAAATCGGTCAGAATACTTTATGTTTGCAGAGTTTTATGTTATAATCGTAAATTGATTTCGAAAATCCGCTGGATTCATGGTAAAATACCGGAGAAAAAATTGCGGAAAATAGATAAATCAACTCTAAAGCTACACATGAACTTACTGAAAAGGAACAATGACGGATATGATTGATTTGCATGTTCATATTTTGCCGGGAGTGGATGACGGAGCGCCGTATCAGGAGATTTCTCTGGAGATGGCAGAGCAGGCCGTCCGCGGCGGCGTGGATCGTCTGGTGATGACTCCTCACTGCAACATACCGGAGATGTTTGACAACTATAATGATGACGATGTACTGCGAAAGCAGATGGAGGATTTTAAAAGACAGGTAGAGCAGGCGGAGATTCCGTTGACGCTCTATACGGGAATGGAGGTCTTCGGAACGCCGGAGGTACCGGATCATCTGAGAGATGGGCGTTTGCTGACAATCAATGACACCCGTTATCTGCTGATTGAATTTCCATTCGGAGGAGATTCGATGTATGTTACTTCTATATTAGAAGCAATCCTTGCGCTGGATTATATTCCAATCGTCGCGCACCCGGAGAGGTACCGCTATGTGCAGGAAGAACCGGAAACTGTCGATTACTGGATCCGCATGGGCTGCGGAATGCAGGTGAACAAGGGCAGCGTCCTCGGCAGGTTCGGAAGAGGCGCCTGGGAATGCAGCAACTATCTGCTGGAAGAAGGCATGGTCAGCTGTGTAGCAAGCGACGCTCACCACTCTGAGTGGCGAACAACTTATATGGATGAAATAGAACAATATCTGATTACCAGCTTTGGCAGAGAATACACAGATTTCCTGACCCGGCTGAATCCGGAGAGGATTTTAGCGGGAAAGAATCTGCTGTGGCCTGTGGACTAGAGGAAAGGAGTAGACAATGAAATATATAAGAATCTGTATGGTAATCCTGTTTGTACTTTCACTTGGCAGTTATACTGCGCTGAGGGTTTACAATGAGATTACTTCCGACACGGAAGCGCCGGTTATTACCTGTAAAAAAGACAGTATCAAGGTTAGCGTAAAGGATGATATGGAAGCTCTGTTAAAGGGCGTAACCGCCTCGGACAACAAGGACGGGGATATTACGAAAGATGTCGTAGTGGAAAATATCGGCCCGTTTCTGTCCGATATGAGCCGTGAGATTACCTATGCGGTCTGTGATGATGCCAACAACACAGCCCGGAAGACCAGAACTTTGACTTATAAGGATTATGAGCCGCCTCACTTTGCCATCAGCCAGCAGCTGCGCTTCCCGGCGGGCGAAAAGCTTGATATTCTGCAGTATTTAAGTGCTGAGGATGTGCTCGACGGCAACATAACAGGTCAGATCAAGGATACATACGGATATCTGTACAGCAGCCCCAGCGTGGGAAAATACAAGCTGGGATATCAGGTAGCCAATTCCGCCGGAGACGTGGCGAATATAGATCTGGTGGTTGATATCTATGAGCCGGAGGATGAAAACTGTACGCCCACGGTCAATCTGGATGATTATGTGGTCTATCTGAAAAAAGGAAAATCCTTTAACCCCTATCAGTATATCAAGGATATCAGCATCGGAAACAGAACCTTCAGCATCCAGACCTCATCGGAGGAGGTTTCCGCCGAAGAAGGAACCAGGGTAAAAGGCATGTTCGGCGACCTGGCTAATAAATCAGCAGAGGACAAGATCATTGAAAATGTATACTATAATGATATCTATGTAGATAACCAGGTAGACCGAAAGAAAGCAGGCACTTATACGGTAACCTACACAGTTGTTACGGAAGATGGATATACGGGAAGCACCGGCTTATCCGTTATTGTCTATGAATAGGAGGAAGCAGCTTTGAACGAGAGAATGAAACAGGCCAGTGAAGAAGGAAGCAGCAGCCTTCTGCATGAACTGGATTATTTTACGATATTAAAAGATGTGGCAAAAAACTGGTGGGTAATCCTGCTTACCGGTCTGACGGCTATGCTGCTTGTAAATCTTCTGCCTTATATCGGCTATAAGCCTATGTACACGGCTGAATCAACGCTGATCGTAACCGGAACCGCCCGCAACGGCGACAGCTTCAGCACCTACTCAAGCAATGCAGAAAGCTTTGTATCCATACTGACGGATGAGTATATTCTTCAGGAGGTAGCAGAGGATATGGGTCTTAAAAAGCTGGATGTAGAAGTGAAAGCAGAAATCATCGCAGAAACCAATCTGCTTGATCTGTCAGTACGCTCAAACAAGCCGACCACCTCGTACCGCGTGCTGAAGGGCCTGCTGGAGCATTACCAGGATATTTCCGAAATGATGTACCCGGGCTATATTCTGGATGAACTGGCGCCGGCTCAGTATCCTTCAAGCCCGGACAATATCTACAGTGTAAAAGAATTAAGCCGCAAAGCCGTAATTCTTTCCATGATCGCCATGGTACTTGTAATCGCTCTGTTTTCTTTCTTTTTTGACAGTGTGAAAAATGAAAAGGATGTAGAAAAGAAACTGGACACAGAGCTGTACGCGGCTATTTACCATGAGCGAAAGTATAAAACGCTTCGTATGCTGCTCAAACGGAAGAAGGGGAAAAAAGAAGCTCTGTTGATCAGCTCTCCTGTAGCCAGCTTCGGATTTGTGGAAACGTATAAACGCCTTCGTGAAAAAATCGTAATCCGCTGCAAACGGAGCGGCAAAAAAGTTATTATGGTTACCAGTATGCTTGAAAATGAAGGAAAATCTACGGTTGCAGCCAATCTGGCGCTTGGTCTGGCTGCCGTATCGGAACGTGTCGTACTGCTGGATGCGGATCTGCGAAAACCGGCTCAGCACAAGATCTTCGAGCACAGAGATTCCAATCAGGGAAGTCTGAGCGGATATCTCGCCGGGGTAGAACCGCTGAAGGAATGCCTGGTGCGGGATGAAGAAACCGGAATTTATATGATGTATGATAAAAGAAGCAATATGGATTCCAGCGAGGTCATCGGAAACGAACGGATGAAGGAGCTGATAGAGCAGCTTAGGGAAAAAGCAGATTATGTCGTTGTCGACACGCCGCCTATGGATATGGTAGCAGACGCGGAAACAATCGCCAGTCTGGCGGATTATTCTCTGCTTGTAATCAGCCCGGACAATGCTCCTACCAAAGCAGTGAATGACTGCATCGATCAGTTATATGACTGCAGAGCCACACTTCTCGGCTGTATTTTGAACAATATTTATACTGTTTCGCTTCTGGTACAGCAGGCTACCGGCTTTCATCCCTCTGTTTCTGTCAGCAGCAAAAAATACGGAGCATATAACAGCAGTTACAGCTATGGCTACGGCTACGGGAAAAAAGAAGGCTATGGAAAAGCAGCGGATGAAACCCGGAAAAAGAGAAAATCCCGTTCGGTAAATGTGCGGGAAACGGCTTCCGCAGAGGAGTTTTTCATACCGCTTGCACAGATAGAGCGTGATAAAACAGATGCAGGAAAGGAGGGACAGTCATGAGTACAGAGGAAAGAACATCTGGCAAAATGCCGCTTCAGAGTGAACTGAAAAAAGGACAGGTGGAGAGAGATTCTGACAGAATGCCGCTTCAAAGCGAAAAAGCGTCTGAAAACAACTTAGAACATCTCCATGAGGATGATGGGAAGATCGATTTATTCCGGATCATGGGAGATATGGCAAAGGGAATCAGGGCAGTCTGGTGGATCCTTTTGATAGCTGCTCTGGCAGCAGCTGTCTGGAGCTATGCAACTGCCAACCGCAGCTATACGCCCTTCTATCAGACATCAGGAACCGTATATGTCAATATGGCTTCCGGTGAAAACGGCTCCTATCAGAATGTACTTAGCGCCGAACAGATGGCAACGGTTTTTCCGTATCTGCTGAACAACGGCGTTTTAAGCGATGCCATCGAAAAGGAGATGAAGGTGGATGCGGTTCCGGGTACGATCAGTGTAACGGTCAGCCCGAATACCAATCTCCTGACCTTTGTGACCGAAGGAAGCGACCCGAAAGAAGTCCATCAGCTTCTGGAAGCGGTCATCAAGGTATTTCCCGATACGCTCAATTATATCGTCGGCCCCACGGAATTTACCCTGTTTAAGGATATGGGGATTCCCTCCGAACCTTACAACGAAAAGCCCTCTCAGCTGCTGTTTATAAAAGACGCGGTTAAGAGCGCAGTCAAGGTATTTCTGCTGGGCGTGATTTTAGCTGCCCTGTATGGATTAAGCATCCGAACTATTTCCAACCGGGAAGAAATCAAACAGTATCTCAATGCCGCAAATCTGGGGTCTCTGCCGTCGGTACAATTTAAAAAACGCAGCAACAGCCAGAAAAACCAGCTTACGATTGATAACTCCCAGGTTCCCTACGGCTTTGGGGAATCTCTCAGAGTTATCCGAACCCGGTTTGAGCGTCAGGCGGAAAGCGATAACTGCCGCACGGTTCTGGTAACCAGTACGATCCCGGGCGAAGGAAAAACTACGGTTGCAGTCAACCTGGCTCTGTCGCTTGCCCAGAAAGGAAAAAAGGTACTGTTTATCGACGGAGACATGCGAAATCCCTCTGCAGCCGGAATTCTGCAGCTTGACAGCAGTCAGCAAGGACTTTCAGAGCTTCTTTCCGGTAAGGCAGAGCTTAAAGACGTAATAACTTCACTGCCGGAATCCGGACTTTTCGTACTCCCCGCAGGAAAAGCCACCAGCAGGTCCACGGATCTGATATCTTCAGAGGCAATGAGCAGGCTTTTAAAACAGGTCTATGGCTATGCAGAGTATATTATCATAGACACGCCTCCGGTTCTGCTGCTGGGAGATTCCATGGCAATCGGTAAATATGCTGACGGCTGCATCTATGTAGTGCGCAGAGAGCAGGCAAGACGTCATCTGGTCATGAACGGATTTGCCCAGATCGCAGAAAGCGGCTGTCATATGCTTGGCACGATATTAAATGATGACCAGGGCGGAAGTATCGGATATGGAGGCAGATACGGACGTTACGGCAAATATGGCAAATATGGCGCCTATGGAAAATATGCAGGCTATGGAAAATATGGACAGTATAGCAGGTATGGAAAATAAAGGGGGGTGTTTGTTCAGGAATTCCTGGACAGAGTGAGTGTCCAAGGGACGCAAGCTGGCTATGATACGAAGTCTGACCGGGGCTAGGGGGTGCTTTCAGCACCAATACGCCCCTTGCAGACTTGTATCATAGCCAGCTTGCTGTTTTTTTTGGTGTTTTACTGTCGTGGAATTGCTGAACAATGAGTTTTTAGGGGTGTTTTTTTGTGTTTTACTGTCGTGGAATTGCTGAATAATGAGTTTTTTGGAAGTTTTTTTGGTGTTTTTGTGTTGTGTTTTATTGTTATGGAATTGCTGGACAATGTGGGGGGATGGGGAAAAATATTTCTGTGGGTGTGTTTTGGACTTGATTTGGCGAAGGTGGTGTGTTATAGTGGAAAAGGTGATTTTAGATAAATAGACAAAATAGTGCAATTACTGCGAAATATTAACATAATTTTCGGGGGAAATGCATAAGGTGCAGGGAAAGTCCTGTTAATGGAGGGAGTGAGATGGTCTCTGGGGGAGACTGATATGGACGTTATTAAGAAAATTTATGAGAATCCTGTAAAACAAAGCCGTATGGTTCTTTTGATGCTGTTGGATGTTATTTGCGTGGCCTTTTCTGGTTATGCTGCACTGGCTTTGCGTTTTGATATGATATCACAGAAGATTGAGCCGGAGTTTTTGACATCTTATCTGAGGTATATGCCGTTTCATATTGTTGTTGTTTTACTGCTGTACTATGTGTTTCGAATCTACCATAGTTTGTGGGAATATGCAGGCTACAGGGAATGTATGAATATTGCAGTATCCTGTTGCTGTGCTATGGTGATTCAGTTTGTGGGTATGCACCTGCTGAAGATGCCGGTTCCGCGCAGTTATTATCTGCTTAACAATGTTATTCTTGCGGGACTTACAACCGCTTCCCGCCTGGGATACCGCATGCTTCGTCTGTACGCTAAAAAGCGGATTCCTGAGGAAATGGAAGAGGAGATGAAGAATGATCCTGCTCTGATGAAAAAGAAGAATATTATGATCGTTGGCGGCGGTCAGGCCTGTATTATGCTGATCAAAGAAATCCGCAACAGTAATTATCTGAATCGTCAGGTCTGCTGTGTAATCGATGACGATCCCGGAAAGCTTGGACGCTATGTGCAGGATGTGCGGATCGTAGGAAACCGAACCAGGATCTGTGAGATGGCAAAAAAGTACAAAATCGACCAGATTATTGTTGCCATGCCTTCTACAAAGCGCTCCGAGATCAGCCGTGTTCTGGAAATCTGCAAGCAGACAGACTGCGAGCTTCTGACGGTTCCCGGACTTTATCAGATCATCAAGGGCGAGGTCAGCATGTCCCAGTTAAGAAGGGTCGAGATTGAAGATTTGCTGGGCAGAGATCCGATTGAACTGGACATTGAATCGATCATTGACTATGTTAACGATAAAACCGTGATGGTCACCGGAGGAGGCGGCTCGATCGGAAGTGAATTGTGCAGACAGCTGGCATCGCATCCGATCAGGCGTCTGGTGATTGTGGATATCTATGAGAATAATGCCTATGATATCCAGCAGGAATTAAAGAAAAAATATCCTGAGCTGGATCTGCAGGTGCGGATTGCATCTGTGCGGGATTATCACCGCATGAATGAGTTATTTGAGCAGTATCGCCCTGATATCATCTATCATGCCGCAGCACACAAGCATGTGCCGCTGATGGAAGACAGCCCGAATGAGGCAATCAAGAATAACGTAGGAGGTACCTACAATATGGTACGTCTGGCGGATAAATGGAAGGTAAAGCGTTTTGTCCTGATCTCAACGGACAAGGCAGTGAATCCGACCAACATCATGGGCGCTACAAAACGTTTATGTGAAATGATCATTCAGACCTATAACCGCCATTCTGAGACGGAATATGTAGCCGTCCGCTTCGGCAACGTGCTTGGTAGCAACGGCAGCGTCATTCCTCTGTTTAAAAAGCAGATTCAGGAAGGCGGCCCTGTCACGGTAACGCACCCGGATATCATCCGCTATTTTATGCTGATACCGGAAGCCGTATCATTGGTGCTGCAGGCCGGAGCCTATGCAAAGGGCGGAGAAATATTTGTACTGGATATGGGCGACCCGGTAAAAATCTATGATCTGGCGAAGAATCTGATTCGCCTGGCCGGCCTGAAACTGGGAGAAGATATCGATATTAAAATTACCGGTTTAAGACCCGGTGAAAAGCTGTATGAGGAGCTTCTTATGAAAGAAGAAGGAATGCAGGATACACCGAATCAGATGATACATATTGGTCATCCAATTGAGCTGGATGAAGAAACTTTCTTTCCGAGCCTTGAAAAACTGCTGGCGGCAGCTTATGAGGACGGAGACGGAATCAAAGAAAAGGTAAAAGAACTGGTAGATACCTATGTGGTAGATAACGGTTCAGGAAACTAAATAAGACGGAAAATCATATCCGGCTGGCGCCTGGGTTTGTGGTATAAGTCTTTCAGGAAACAAAAAAGGTTTCCCGGAGAAATTATATTACAAATACCAGGCCCTTTTTGGATTTTACAAGGTATTTTGTCTATATATTTATAGACAAAATACCCGGGGGGGGGTATAATGGAGGCCGTGGACATCGGGATATAAAATTTTGAAAAGAGGTATTCTGATGAATTGTATGGCTACGAAAAGAAAAAATGGAAAGTTAAAAAAATGTATGTTGTTTCTTATGGTACTTGTGATGCTGAACTCCCCGCTTATGCCGTTTGCGGAGCTTACGGGAGGCCAGATCGGAAGTATGGAAGCACAGGCATCTACTGTGTATAAGAAGCTGTATTTTACAGGAGGAATTTCCATGCTGCCCAGCAGCCGTATTTCGTCTACTCTGATTTATATGAAAAAGAATGATATTGTTCAGTTCGCTGTAAGCGGTAAAGGAACAATGAAGCTTGGAATCGAGAGAAATTCAGACGGTAGAAAATACGGCGTGACCCGTACAGGCACATTTTCTGTTGCACTGAGGGTTCCGAGTAATGGATATTACCGGGTATTTTTCATCAATCCCGGGATGAGTATTATCACATTTAAAGGTACCGTGTTCTGTTCCAGATAAAATGTATCATTAAATAAAATGTATCATTAAAATGCTGTTTGTAAACAATCAGACAGAAAATCCATATGTAAGGAGCCGGCGAGAGGTGAAATGAAAACTATATCAGACAAACAGAAAAAAAGAAGTACAACAAAGGGCGTGGAACGCGAAAAAGACGCTTTAAAGAAAGCACTTCGTACTTTTACGACCATGCAGGATCTGCCTGATAAGCAGGAGGCAGAAAAGCTCCGGCGAATTGTCGAAGAAAACTTCGGCGATCAGGAGCAGACACTTTAAAATTCTCTGTGCATACCAGGTGTACGAGGGCGAAACCCAGGAGAGGTATCTGTTGCGGAAGATGCCTCTCCTGGGTTTTGAAGCTTTCTACTGTCATGAAAGCAATTGGATTAGAACGGTAAATGCATGATTTTAATTGCGTTTTATTGAATAAACGTGTGAAGGCTCCATTACAGTACAATCCTGTTCGGGGACGCGCTCCCTATGGTTCCTTTCACAGGATCGTACTGTAATTCCGCCGCCGCAGTTTTTTCTTTTATCTGTTTTGCTGTTTTTTACAAAAAAATTCCCATCTTACAGCTTTTTCCTGTTTTAACAGATTGACGCTGATATGACGCATTACATTTACATTGGCTCCAAGCCCTTCGATACTGTAAATGGCATATGTTTTAGAAACTGTGGTTTTTTTCTTCTGACGGAAGATAGAAAATCATGCGTTTACTTTGATTGGATTAGAAATGTTGTGGAAAATTGGCGCTGAAAGTGGTACAATTGTTTTACCAAATGGAAATGGATAATGGAAACAGATAATAGAACAGATAATGGAAACACAGAATAGAATCACAGAATAGATGATTGGTAAGTGTGATAGAATGAATATGAGGTGTGTTACGTGAGAATAAGATCCAGATTAATGAAAAAGTGGAGTAATCAATATTACAGATTGCTGTACGTATATGTTTATCAGATAACCTCAAGTTCATCCCTGGCAGAAGAGATTACAAAAGAGACTCTGCTTCGGGCATATGAACGTTCTGATAAACTGAAAGGTGAACCTGAAACAGGAAACTGGATGATACGTACTGCAAGATACCTGATTCTGAAAGAGGTCTACAGCAGCTGGGAACGGGGTGAAGATATCCATGAAAAGTATGATCTGCCGGATATCGTTGATCCCTCTGCAATGAAAAGCATTATCGAACAGTATGAGGAAAATGAATGAGTAAAATACCAAACAGGCATGACGATGAATTTCTTGAAGTTTTAAAGCATCGGCTGCAGGAAGAAACCTTCGATCGGAGAATAAACGATTTTTCGCAGGAGAAGGTGGAAACTCTGGTAAAAATGCTGGAGCTGGAAAAGCAGTGTGATGAAAAAAGGCTTGAAGAAGAACATGCAAAGTTTAATCAAAGATTGGAGGCGAAAAGCAGAAAACATAAACAACAACAGAAAAAGAGATGCTGCCGGCATCTGGCACAGACAGCAGCTGTTATGCTGATTTTCATTATGGCAGTCAATTTTACATCTCACGCAGTAGCTGATGAAAGCATCTTCCATATGATAAGCCGATGGACGAATCAGTTCACAATCCGGCCAGGGGTGGACGAATCAAACGATGAAAGCAGCAGTTATCAGAGCTGCGACTCAATGGTGTTCACTGATGAGGAAGACTTTGCGAAGGCGTTTGGGGAGGACTTTCTGGTGTGCTCCTGGGTGCCGGAGGGGATGGAGTTGGAGAAGATATCTTCTGTGAATGTAAATGCATCTAAGGCTTATTTATGGAGATATCGAAGTAGAAAGAATAAAGAAGATAGCATTAATCTTAGAATTTATGAGAGAACCCATAATAATATTGCAGGACTAACTGGCACAGAGTTAAGTGAGGGACAAAAGGTTCAATGTATTGATGGTGTTATTGCTACTGTATGTGTAAACAATGATGGCTGTGTAGCTGGATTTGAATATCATGATTGGTGGTATATACTTGATGTGAATTTAAATGAAGCGGTTACAAAGACTATATTGAAAGGATTGGTAAAATATGAAAAATAAAATGAAAAACGGAAGAAAAATATTATTTTTGGTACTGGTATTAGTAGTAGGGTTGAATTCTACAGCATATGCAGCAAATGATGTGGAATCAGGCAGTAAAGAAGTAGATTCACTGGTTGTCAATGAAAACTCATCTATATCTGTTGAGGATTCCATTCAATCTGTAGATGGAATTTATAATGTGGATGGGAAAGCACGTGCTAGTATGACAGGTGTAATTAATTTATCTCAGGCTGGCGGAAAACTGGTTGGAAATTATTCGACTACATACACAAAAGTAGTTGATCGGATTGGAGTAAAAAATATTAAATTGCAGTATCAGGGAGCTCTTAAGATATGGTATACAATAATTACTGTAGGTGACAAATATACAACTAATGATAGTGGTTATATGGGCGCTTTTACATGTGATGGCGTATTTGGCAGAACTTATCGTATGTCTGCGACACATTATATCAAAAATGATAGTTATACTGAAACAAGAAATAATATAACAGAAGGATTAACCTTCAGGTAATATAGTACTGTTTAAAATACCGCTGAATGCGCAGGGAAACCTGCAGTTTGGCGGTGTTTGTGTTTTGAAAAAAAGATATTGACTAAAAATATAATATTCTATATAATAAAAGAAATTTCATGAGTAAAAAATCCGTTTTGTATGGAATGAACTTCTATATCGTTTTTCTTAGATTGTCAGAGAATTTTATCTGTTCAGGAAGATGCAGCTCGTATGTTTGGATTTGATCGTGACATAGAATGGAACTATGAACTAAATAATATATTTCTAATTCAAGTGCCGTTCTCGTCAACTCTAAAAAGCATCGGCAATGAGAACGGACACTTTTTGAAATATAGGGAAAAATAACAAAATTGCAAGTCGGAATTTGTAGGAAATGCACATTGAAATAAACGGGAAAAGATTAAAAAGTTAAAAAGCAAAGAATATTGTTTTTTTGGAATGTGCTTTTATGTTGTAAATACAATGAAATTGTTCAAAAATTATTTAAAAAACTGTTATAACGTATAAATTTTATAAGATTTAAGAATGGAAATGATACTGGAAAAAATTCTAAAAACATGATAGAATACTGAGTCAGAGTAGCATTAAATTGACGTATATTAAAATAAAAAAGAGGATGGAGTATGTCAGAGTACTATTGGATTATAATTTGGATTGCCGTATTTGCTATATTATCAAATATGGTGAGAGCTGAACAATCGGAAACTGTATGTGGAGAAAAAGTTTATAGATATACCTGGTGGTGGGCTATTCTTGCCATCATCCCGCTTTTATATCTCTGTTCTGTGAGACAATACATAGGTGATACGGCAGCGTACACAAGAGCGTTTAATGAAATGCCGGAATCGATAAGCGGATTTTTTCCATATATGGATGGAGTAAAAAAGGATAGGGGATTTTATGCATTTTCAGCCTTGATTAAAACAATTATCGGAAATGAGGTAGAATTATATTTTTTGATAATTGCAGCGCTTCAGGGAATTCTTTTAGTAAAGATTTATCGGAAATATTCTACACGATATGTGCTTAGTATTTTTCTTTTTCTAATATCTACAGATTACATTTCATGGATGTTTAACGGAATCCGTCAGTTTTTAGCGGTTACTATTACTTTTGCAGCCTGCCCATTTATATTAAAGAAAAAATACGCGCCTGCTATTCTGATGGTTTTGCTTGCATCAACGGTACATGGAACAGCATTACTGGTGCTGCCATTTATGTTTATTGTTCAGGGTGGTGCATGGAATAAAAAGACAATTCTTTTTATTTTTGCAACAATTGCTATAGTTTTCTCTATTGGTCAGTTTACCACTATTCTGGATACTATGTTGCAAGAGACACAGTATCAAAATGTAGTAAGTGATTGGAAAGAATGGCAGGATGATGGAACAAACTTTTTGAGAGTCTTAGTTTATTCAATTCCGGCAATTCTTTCATTGATTGGATTGAAATATATTAAAAAGGCAGACAATCCGATTATTAATATGAGTACAAATATGTCCATTATAGCAACGGGATTTTATGTGGTTTCCATGTTTACCAGCGGAGTTTTTATTGGACGACTTCCCATTTATTTTTCTTTATACCCTCACGGTCAAGAAGAAACACAAAAAAATATTGTACAAATTTACCCTCTCGTTTTTGGGTAATTCTTTTATTTTTGGGGCTTTTTTTGAGAAATTTCAACAGTTTCATCCCGTTTGCTATGTTCAAGAGGCTCTTTCATAAGAAAAAGTAGCCTTATCAAGTAGAAATTCCTTCAAAATTCCCGTTTTTTAATCAAAAGTGTCTCTATTATACCGTGAGGCATTCAAATCAGCTGGAACTGATTGAGTTTGTTTACGGTTGTATTTCAAGTTTTCAATTCTATTTTTCTCTTGCCCTGAATCAAGAAGAAGGGCATACTTCAAAGTCCTTTGGCAAAAGGTGTCATAACCAGTTGGTTCGGCTCGCAACGCCGCCGCTCTCATGCTTGCGGAAGTATCATTATCCCATTTGCACATCTCAGCTCAGGAACGTGCCTTGTTCCCTTAGATCCCCTATTTTATGTCGCTGCGTATAAAACGTTCCTCCTTTCCCGGTCACGGCGATAGTTTTCAGGCTCCGTGTAAATGATGTTTTGAAGTATTGAATATTTAACTGTCAAAGTACGGTGAAAGGGTAGAGCTACCCTTATATAACATATCGTTTTCAGTGATAGAATTCGCAAAAAAAACATAGGATATTATGTTACAAAAATGGTAAAAATTCGATTGCCATGGAAGTGAGAGTATGGTATATTATTGTCAGCACTCGATACAGTGGAGTGCTAACAATAACGCAGATGTTAGCACTCGAAAATAGAAATTTAGAGAGGAGAAATGAAAGTGTGATTAAGTATTATGTAGCTGTTATAGGAATAATTATTGTACTTTGCGTATCTGTGGTAATAATTAGAAGGTACCTTATGAAAGCAAACTCAGCAACAGACTTGTCTGTGAGTATGGTTACAGCAGGAATTTCATTGGTGTGTTCTGCTTTTCCGGGAACTAAAGAAATGGTGTTATCAATAATAGGTTCTCAGTTTAATATGGAGTTATCCACGGGCGTGGATTATGTTGCAATAGTATGTGGAGCACTGCTTATAGTTGTGGGAATCTATTACAGACAGAACATAAAAGACAGAATTTTTGTTTTGAATATGTTAGGTTTGTTCGCACAGCATGAAATTAGTGATACAAAAAATGTATCAGATTTGAAGCTGGAAGATTTTAAAGTAAAAGAAGTTATCGTAGACTTTGTAGACATTTTTGATATAAAAATGACAGAGAAGATAAACGATATTATTGTCAGGAAAATAGAAAAACAGTGTACTGCATTTGTTAATCGAAGTAAGGATTTTAAATCATGTTTTACCGGCATGGCACCTATTCCGTATACAATTTTGGCAGGAACGTATTTGGGATCAGGAAATGTAAGAAGATATTTTGAGTATAAAAGAGCTGAGAATAAATTTTATGAATTAAAAACAGGAAAAAAAAGAAAAACATACGATGCACTTGATACTCAATATCCAAGTGCACTTGATAACAATGCGACGGATGTAGTTGTGGCACTTTCCATAACTCGAAAAGTAAATTCGGGAGATTTAATACAGTTTGCAGGAATGGACGTTGTGAGAATTGATTTACCAAATCCTGATGACAATATCATTACAACAATGAAACAGTTGGATAAATATGCGATGTATGTTCTTAATCAGATTGAAGACTTGAAGCAAAAATATCCATATTTGCAGAAAGTGCATTTTGTGGCATCAATACCTAGCTGCGTATCTTTAGAGTTAGGAAAATTGTTTGCTCATAATAATAATCGTTTACCACAGATTATTTCTTATCATTATGTACATACAGAAACACCAAAATATTCTTTTGGCATAGTGATTACTGATAAAACGTCTTCAAATCGTGGAAAATTAGTAAAGGGGTGATGTTTATAGATGTACGATGCTTCAAAAGAATTTGAACGATTCTATAAAGACTATGTTGTTTTAAGCAATGACAAACAACAAAATTTGCGTGAAAAGAAAAATTTAAACGTAAAACGTCTGGAAGAAGGTCTGAAACTTTACAATGAGGATAAAAAAACAAACTATTCTATAGCTGAAAAGCGTGTTCAAGGGAGTATGGCAATGTCTACCGTTGTACAAAATGATAATAACGATTATGATATTGACGTAGCAATTGTTTTTGATAAGAGCAATTTGGGAGATTTGAGTCCGTTACAAGCAAGAAGAGTTGTGTGCAAAGCACTCGAAAAGAAGTGTGGACAATTTAATACGTCTCCTGAATGCAAAACGAATTGTGTAAGAGTTCAGTATGCAGATGGTTATCATGTGGATTTTGCTGTTTACAGGAGATTTAGAGAAGAAGGTAAAACGGAGTATACTTACGAACATGCAGGTACGGAATGGAAAACACGTAATCCGGCAGCAATTACCAAGTGGTTTTTGGATGAAGTAAAATCAAAAGGGACTGGGCTAAGAAAAGTAGTACGTTTGTCAAAGATGTTCTGTAAATCGAGAGCTGGATGGGTTAATATGCCAGGAGGACTAATTCAGTCAGTGATATGTGATGAAGTATTTGATTCAGAACATGAAAGAATTGACGAAATATTCTACAATACAATGGTTGCAGTGAAAAATCGTCTTGAAGAAAGTACTGAAGTTTCTAATCCGGTAGATACAGAGTTATCACTTCTTACAGCACAGAATCATTATGATAAAATGGATAATTGGCTCTTAAGATTAAGTAGCAAAATAGATTCATTGAATGTGCTTTTAGATGAAAAATGTACTTATAAACAGGCACTCGAAGCATGGAATAAATTTTTTAATCATGATTATTGGTCTGATTTGTCAGATAAAGAAAAAGGTATGTTTGAGGCAGCTTCTTTGAAAAAGTCACAGTATAGTGACACAGAGGAATTTATTGAAGATATGGTACCGATAAATGACTGCTATAATGTGTGGGTATCATGTAAAGTACAGGCAAATGGAATTCATCAGCAGCCGTTATATAAATTCCTGGAAAAATTTCCACGGTTTCATAAGTTGATGCCACACGGATTAACAATAGATTTTGAAGCTGAAACAGATGTTCCTTATCCTTATGAAGTCTGGTGGAAAGTTCGAAATGTTGGATCAATAGCAGAAAAGAAAAATCAAATTCGAGGCCAAATTGAGAAAAAGTGTGGTAAGTCGAAAAGAGAGGAATCAGAATTCGGAGGTCCACATTTTGTAGAATGCTATATTATCAAAAATGGTGAGTGTGTAGCAATGACTATGGTTAATGTTCCGATTGGTGATCAGAAATTATATATTTAAAAATTGTGGTTAAGGGCAATAGGAAATAGAACTATTGCTCTTTTTTTTAATTATGAAAAGAATTCGGGCAGAAAGTGAAATGCTTTCTGCCCGAAAAGAGAATGAAAAGAAAAACTATCAAATAGTTATAAATGTTGAGTTAATTTCGCAGGAGAAAACCGGTCATTTTTTCGAGCACTTCCAGACTCTTATCCATGGTTGGTTCAAACACGCTGAATGCATGAGTCAGGCGATTATCTTTATCATAATCTATCAGCCTATGACGTTTGTCGATGCGTTTAAGCGCAGCGGCGAAATCGGCTGTGTAATGATGAAGGTGATCATCATGGCTTGTTACGAGAAAGCAAGGCGGCAGGTGTTTTATGATTTCAGGATGTTCCGGATTGGTGTAGGGAAAGAATGGGCTATGTCGGTAGCTTTTTCCGTATAGCAATTTGGGAAGAAACAGACCGATTTCATCCATTCGTCTTGTATAAAACATGCCGCTGATCAGTCCGAGCGCATTGACGTGAAGACCAGAAGGAGTGACGCCAGAGGCATTAGCCAGTACAGGGTTATTACTGATTGCCACTGCGTAAGTGATCAAATATGCGCCGGCGCTGTCACCAACCATATAGATATGCAGCGGATCACCGCCATAGATCAGGCTGTGATATTTTACGAAATCCATTGCTGCAGTAATATCTCCTAACTGGTCAAAAACGGTTACTTCCGGAATCAAACGATATTCAATACTGAAGACAACAAATCCAAGTTTACATAGCTGAGCACAGAAGAAACGATTAAACTCTTTTGTACCCATCATCAATCCGCCACCATGTACATTGATAATAATGGGAAGTGTACGTTCTGTTGCACTGGGGCGAAACACGTCCATGCGGTGTGCAGTAGCTGCATCAGGGCGATAGGAGATATTTTCTATCACAGTGACATCATCCGGGAATAATAGTGTAGCATCTCGCTTTTCGGAAAGAGCGGCGAAATCGGCACGTTGTTTTTGTATCATTTTTTTCAAAAGAAAGCTCATGGGAATTCCTCCGGGTATTCGTGATGGGGCTGTGGAAGAACCCCTCACTTCATATCGTTATCGAAGAAAAATTCGCAGGAGTTTGTGGATAATGGAATGAGAATATCATATAAGAGAGAGCGTAGAGGGGATGTGATATCTTATGCGGGTGTTTACAACTTTTGCTCATTGTGAGCAAAAGTTGATGCACCCGGCGGGTCAGTCCACATTTTCATTCCCGGCGAGCTGACGAAACAGATTATCATAATTCCATTCGATTCTATAATCTTCCGGGCCATCAATGTAGACTGTACGGACATAGGTTTTTACCATATCTTTTGTTAGAAATTCTTTATCAATATCAGAACTGGCAGAGGCAGAAAGCATATTGATTTCGTCAGGAATAGCAAGGGTTGTATAATACATTTCCTGTTGCTTTTGCTGCTGGTATTCCTGTTTTAAATCCTGTTCCTGTTTATCAAGTTCCGCTTTTTTCTGTAAGTATGTTTCCCGATTCATTTCTTTTGTGACATAAGCCTCATACAGGATACGCTTTTTTTCGGAAAGCTGGCGTTTGTTTTCTTCGATTCTTGAGAGGGTTTCCTTGCATCTTTTGAGGATTGCTTTTCCTTCATTGATTTCATTTTGTAAGCGTTCTTTTTCTATAAGAAGCGCCTTTAGTATAGGCATTAGCGACTCATACACATATACGGTAATGTTCAGTGTCGGATGGGTTGCAGATGAATCGGCATTTGGCAGAAATCGGGCCTGTGGACAAATGGCAAGCCTGCCGGAAGTGCGGTATTCAACAGCACGACCGCAATGACCGCAGCGAAGTTTTGTTTGAAGGACACAGTTGTTGACATATTGTTTCGTGCGGTTGGGATCCCGGGGAGTAAACCGTTTCAATTTGGAAAGTGCAAGTTCGTAATCTTCCTCACTTATGATAGGCGTATGAGCATTCTCGTAGATGAACCAGTCCGCAGGATCTACTTTTTCTGAAACATGCGGAGAGTTTTCAGTGGAGGTTTTATGACCGATACGCACACCGGTATAAGTTCTATTACTGATGATAGTGCGGATACTGCTGTTTGTCCAAACTGGATTTTTACATATTTTGTATCCTGTTTTTTTAAGTTCCGGATGGAGTCGGTTGTACACTGCCGGTGTAGGAACACCGGAATTATTCAGATACCGGGCGATATCGCTGGGGGATTGTCCCTCAATGGTCAGTTTGAATATCAGTTTGACATTTGCAGCCGCTTCTTCATCAATCTCAAAGCGATGCTTTTTATAATTGGTTACATAGCCGTAGGGAGCTGCGTGGATGATAGTTCCGTGTTTGTAACGTTCCATAATACCGGTACGCATTTTTCGGGCGAGGTCACGGCTGTAGTAATCATAGACAAGAGATTTGATGGAGATACTTACGGTTTCCATTGCAGTGACACTGATACGGCTGTCATATTCGTCGTTTATAGCAATAAAACGCACACCGAGCAGAGGAAAGATCTGTTCCACATAATCTCCAAGAACGAGATAGTCTCTTGCAAAACGGGAGAGATCCTTGACGATGACGCAGTGTATTTTATCCTTTTTGATCAGACGAAGCATATTCTGGAAAGAAGGGCGGTTTGTATTCATTCCGCTGTAACCATCATCTACAAATTCTTCATACTGGTAGGATTTCAGGTCTTCATGGGTCTGGATGTGATATTTTATCAATTGTCTTTGATTGGTGATACTGTTGCTTTCGTCCTTTTCGGACAGATCATGATCAGCGTTAGAAAGCCGAAGATAAGCAGCGATTATTTTCTTCATTCAGAATTTGCCTCCTTTTGAATGTCACTATGTTGAATTTCCTCACAATATTGGGTAAACAGATGGTGCCAATGCTCCTCCCGGAAGATAATCTGCAATTCGCCTCCAAGTCCCAGAATGATCCTGTCGATGAGCGTATGGGTAAGCGACTCCGTTAAGCAATGCGGGTAGGCAAATTGATTGAGCAGATTCAGCCAGGGATTGGCTTTGGAAAGTGCCCGCTGGATTTCCTGCATGTGCTTTGCCTGTTTTTCCAGTGATGCGGTAAGCGCCTTTTCCTGCTGTTTCAGTTGTGTTTTCCGTTGGAGAAACATCTCTTCTGTAATACATGCTGAAGCAAAATTTTCAAAAGTCTGTGCCAGTTCAGATTTATTTTGTGCGGCTTCTTGATTTAATGATTCAAGTAGCTGCTGTTGCTTTCGAAGCCATTGCTTTGCCTGAGCCTGACAGGTAGGAGAATGAAGCCATTGAGAAAACTGTTCTGCTAACCGAAATTGATTTTGTATTTCATCCAGGACGATGGTATCCAGAAGTTTTTTATGTATATTGACTCTCGGATGCGGTTCATGTCTGGCATTTCCATACTGAAAACAGAAATAAACCAGATAAGATTGTGATTTTTCGCGGGCATCCAGGGAAGAGTGTACTTTTTTCCCACAGATGGCGCAGTAAAGCAGATCCTTGAAATAATTCGGTACTTCTTCATGGATGGATTTTTTGTTTTCTATCTGCTGATAGAATGTTTGCGTGTTTTTTTCCATGCGCTCCTGAATCTGGTCAAATTGTTCATGGCTGATATAGGCGGGGAAAGCATCAGAAATAACCGTCCATTCTTCTTTCGGAATCACACGGTTGTTATAAGGGTCACATTTTCGTTTGCGTATTTTGCCGTATACAAAATCTCCTGCGTAAACCGGGTTCATCAGCATTTCCCGGACACTATTTACATCCCAGCGGGTACTTCCCTTATGCCTGGTTTTTTCTTTATTTCTCAAATATTCCATTCGTTCCTTAGTTGGTACATTCATCTGCCGGAGCCGATGTGCGATTTTACTTGTAGGGGTACCTTCCAGTGCCCATTGAAAGATAAGATGAACGTAGTGGGATACAGAAGGGTCAAACGTAAGATAATCTGGTCTTTCAGGATCATGCATATAGCCATATGGGGTACCGTGACGGAAGACACCTTTTTGGCGGCGGATATCTATACTGGCGCAGTATCGGCGTGAAAGGTCACGGCTGAAAAATTCATTCAGGATATTTTTCAGGATGATTCCAAGATCATCCGGTCTCGCCGTCTGGTTGTCAAAATGATCGTTGATTGCAATGAACCGGATGCCAAGAGAAGGAAATACATTTTCAAGATAGTATCCGGTTTCTACATAGTTTCTGCCGAAACGGGAGAGATCTTTAACTACAATACAATTGATTTTTCCGGAATGGATGTCTGTTAAAAGCCGTTTAAAGGCTGGGCGGTTAAAATCCATACCGCTCCAGCCATTGTCAATGTACCTGTCTGTGAGATTTAATTCAGGGTGTTCAGCCATATAGGATTCCAGCAAATGTATCTGGTTTTGCATACTGTCCCTGCATGACCAGTTCATATCATATAATGAGAGACGGGCATAGATTGCTGTCCGTACTGCAGGTTTGACTGAAGCCGGATCAAGAAATGTCTGTCCGGTCGCTTTCGCATACTGTATCTGTTCTCTGCTTTTTCGTGCCATCAGGAACCTCCTTGCTCAATGTGATATAGTGGAGCAGCAATTCTTTCTCTTTGAGATGCTTTGGCGTGTAGACGAGCGGCTGATCCGGGGTCAGCTCAATCCGTTCGACCAGAGTACGTCCATATTGCCTTGTCAGTTCAAAATTTTCCGGTATATTGCCATATGTCTGCAGCCACTTGTTTTTCAGTGTAAATTCTTTACTGAACTTTTTCTTTTCATCCAGGATCTCGACAAGTTCTGATCGTAGAAGCGTGGATTCTGTATTCAGCTTTTCCCGTTTTTCTTCCTCTTCATCTGGAAGAGCAGTCAGGGCAAGTACATTTTGCTGTACCTTTTCCATGACTTTTGCAATCCTTTGCTGAAAGTGAGAATCAATTTTCTGATATAAGTCACTGTTTTCCCCATCCTGCATTTGCGCAATGATCGTAAGTGCCAGTCTGTGTTCTTCCATAATGTAGTCCTTTACTGCAGGGATGATTTCATCAACTCTGAAATGGTGGAGCGGGCAGGCATTTTCCAGTTTCTGACGATGACTGGAACAGACATAGATAGAATATGGATTCCTGCTTGTGGCATTATAGCGTACATGATACATGGAACGATGGCAGATGCCGCAATAAACCGAATTGACAAAAGGTGTCGGCGGGAGAGCAGGCTGCGGACGTTTGGCTATGATTTCCTGGCGCTTTCGATGCAGAATATCCATCATCAATCTGGCCCGTTCAAAATCGGCATGTGATATGATCGCTACGTGATGGTTGGGAATGACGTTTCCATCCAGATCCGGATGCCGTTTGTAATCCCGGAACACATACTGAGCCGAACGCTGTTTGCCAATGACCAGATCACCGGTATATAGTGGGTTTTTCAGGATCGCATGAACGCCGCCGGATGTCCAGTAATCTTTGGAAGAGGGATGCCGGTATTCCATTCCGAGCTGTTCCTTCCGCAGGGAGGGGCTGGGTATTCTCATATCCGTCAGCTTTTGCGCAATTTGATTCATATTAGTTCCGGAAAGGTATTCCTTGAATATCATGCGGACAGCATCCACGGTTTCTTCGTCGATTTCCAGATTGGAAGGGATATCCGGATTATAAAGGTAACCAAAAGGCGTAAAAGTAAATTCCAGGAATGTGTCATTCTTCTTTTGCAGAGAGCTTCTTGAAAGAATCCGGGAACGGCTGAGAGCATCCATCTGGCATACAAGTTCCTCTAAGCGGTCATGAGAGCCGGCAGCTTTTTCTGAATACAGGCTGTCATAATTATCCTGAATGGACAGTATCCGGATTCCCATAACTGCAAACAGGTTAAGCAGATAGTATTTGGTTTCCATATGATCTTTGGCAAAAAGGTCGAGACTGGTCATGACAAGGCAGTTATACAGACCATTTTTTAAATCCTTTGCCAGACGGTAAAATTCAGGGCGTGGACTTTCCTGTTTGATTTTATGGTTGTCCATGTAAATACCGTCCACTTTTATCTCCGGGTAATCCTGCAGATAATTTTTCATTTCTTTAATCTGTGATGCTGCTGTAGGATCCGGTTCATCTTTGGTGATTGTATCCGTAAATTTTCTTCTTGCATAAAGGGCTGCATGATAGCATTTTGTGTTATTTTCGGGTTCCATTTAATTTTCCTCCGTGGCTTTATTTATATCGTCAAAAGTATCTGTTTCCGGGTCGTTATAGGGAAGGTTCAATGTTTCCATGAGCTGTTTTTTCGCATCCATTCTTTTCAGAAAGATCACAGGCGGCTGGTCAGGGAAAACATTGATTTTCTGGATATATCTCTTGTATTCGATACTGCTATCTGTAAAATCTTCCGGAAGATTTGCAAACAAGGATACCCAGGCATTTTTTTCGCCGCATAATTTTCGGAAATCACGGATTTTTGTTAAGGCAACCATGACTTTATGCTCGCCGTGTGAAATCCGTTTTGCCAGATCAGCGGAAAGCCTGTCATATTCTTCCTGAGAGATACCGTGTGTTTTATAGCTTCGTTCCAGTTTATTTTGTTCTTCTATCAGGCTTCGTACTTCATCTATCGTTTGATCAATCTGCTCCTGAAATTCCGCTTCAAGTACCGTGTAGGTTTTGTCCTGTGACCTTTTGGAAGAAGTCTGGCTGAAGCGAAGGGCATTTTTTCGTTCTTCAGAGAGTATTTCGTGAACAAGTGAGAGTAGCGTATCCAGGCGGTACACATAATTACTGCAGTCTCCCGGTTTCTTCTGGTTGATGCTGGAACAGAAATATGCTGTAAACCCTTTTCCATTTTGAAGGGAAATTTCGGCGGGAGTAAGAAATCGTCCGCATATTCCACAGCGCAAAAGGTTTAGGATGGAAAAAGGAGATAGCTCTGGCGTATCCGTAAACGGCTTCTGCTGGATGGTATTCCTTTCTTTCCGCTGTTCAAGGAACATCTGAGCGGCTTTTACCAGATAATCTCTTGGCACCAGTGCTTCATGGTGGTCTTTTTCGATGACAGGCGCTGTAATCCCATTCGGATATGGGATACCGCTATAGTAATAACAGCAGTCCCAGACTCTTCCTTCCAAAATCCAATCTCCCGCATATACAGGATGGAATAACATTTGATTTAGAGCAGTAGCCTTCCAATATGTGTTGGATTTTTCAGCAGGAGCAGCACCGAGCTGTGCCCTTCGGTCCGAAGGGGTGGGAACGCCTTTCTCTGTCAGCATCCTGCAGATTTCAGAAAGCGAGATGCCTTTTAAATATTCCTCAAAAATATATCGGACGGTATTGGATGCTTCAGGATCGATTGCAATCAAAGCAGGCGCATCTGGATCATACAGATAACCATATGGAATCCATCTTGCAGTTTTTTCGCCATTCGATGGCAGGGGGTATGTTCTATTGCGTGTCATTTGGGTTCATCCTTTCTTGTAATGAATGAGTTGATGGGGTATTTTCACGTTCTTCCAGTTGTTTCCATACATCACGGAACTTCCATACGATTTCATAGTGGTCTTCATAGACATAAATACTATCGACAAAGGTTGTGACCATATCACGGGTGAGTGAGCTGCTGTGCAGATATTTTCGGGAAGAATCTGTGACAGCCTGAATTTCATGTGGAATCAATCCGCTTGTAAAAGCAAGTTCCTGTTCTTTCAAGGTTTCCAGTTTTTTCTGATTTTCCGAAGCCTGCTGGTTCAGGGAATCTTTTCGTTTCTGGTATTCTTTGAGGGAAATACGCTGGTTGGAATAGTCCTCGTAAGCATCCAGTTTCTTCTGCTGTATACGTTTTTCTGTAAATTCCGCAGTACCGATTTCCTTTTGGCATTGTGTCAGCCAGTCGGCAGACTGCTTTCGCTTATTCCTGCGGTTATCGGCAGCGACTGCCATGGTAAGCATCGGTTTTAGTGATTCAAAGATTATCGCTTCAATTTCAGAAACTTCATAATTCTTTTTCGGGCAGGGTGAATCGATCATCCGGGCATGTGGACAGGAATAATGCTTATTGCTCTGGGAACGTGCCATTGCCCGGCGGCAGGTACCGCAGCGCACAACGCCTTTCAGGGTATATTCAAGGGTTGAACTGCGCTTTGTATTGGGGCGGTAAGGAAACAGTTCCTGCACACGTTCAAATTCCTTCCGGGTCACGATCGCCTCATGGGCATCTCTGTGAATAATCTGTTCCGACGCATTTGCTTTTCTCCGGATTTTTGAACCGGGAATCACAGGGACTTGTTTCCGCATGATACGATCACCCATATAAGCCTGATTTCTTAAAATAGAGATAATCTTATTCGGTTCCCAGATAGGGGATGCGGCAATGCCACGGGTATTTTTGTGAATCTTTCCATTTAAACGGTTGTATTCTCCGGGTGGAAGTATGCCTTCTGAATTTAAGGCTGCGGCAATCTGCAGTTTACTCTTTCCGGATAATGCCAGGTTAAAGATCTTACGGACGACTTGTGACGCCTCCGGATCAATGGCATACCGAAGATGTTCGTGATCCGGAAGGTATCCGTATGGTGTATTGCCAAGATAAATTCCTTTTTTCATCCTCTGGGTAAAAGAAGAAAATATTTTGCGTGAAATATCCTTACTGTAATAAGCGTTCAGGACAGATTTCAGCACCATACTCATATTGTCATCGACGCTGGTGGTTTTGGCACTGTCATAACGGTCATTGACTGCGATAAAACGTACACCGAGGAATGGGAAAATCTGTTCCAGATAATCACCGCACAGCACATAATTTCTTGCAAAACGGGATAAATCTTTGACGATGATACATTGGAGCTGTCCGTCTTTTGCCAGCTCAATCATCCGCTGGAAATTCGGACGGTCATCATTTGTTCCGGTATAGCCATCATCTACAAATTCATGAATGTTCCATCCCTGAAACTCTGGATGACTCCTGATATAATTCAGGAGAAGCTCTCTCTGGTTTTTGATACTGTTGCTTTCATCCTTGCCGGCTCCCAGATCGCCATCCGCAAGGGAAAGCCTGATATAACAGGCAAGGTTATTATTCATTTGAATCCTCCATTTCTAATAGTTTCCATTCGGCGATACAGGAATTGAGCTTTTCCATCCAGTCAGCAAATTGAAAGGTGATGCATATCTGGCGGTCATTCCATATATCAATCCGTTTGATGAGAATCCGAACAGCAGGTGTATTCAGTTCCTCTGAGATGTTTGCTGCCAGGAAAGCCCGAAGCCATTCATTATCCGGAGTAAAGTAGGTATCAACTTCTTCCAGACGTTTCTGTGCATTTTTTTGATCTTCTTCCAGCCACATAGTTTCCTGATTCAGCTTCTCTATCTGCATTTTATAGATTGCCGGTTCTAAAAGACCGGTTGTCATATCCTCAAATGCTTTTTGCTTTTTACATACAATAGCTGCCAGTTTTGAATGCAGTACCTGAAGTTCTGCCTGCCTTCGAGACTTTAATCTCTTACGGGCATCTTCCATTGATAACCGCTTCAGGAAAGAATCTGCTTCAATAGCCAGCCGGAACTGCGTCTGCAGGTTATAAAGTACAATACTCTCTATTGCAGCATAGGTAATGGAGAGCCTTGGATGACCGCTTAACATCCTGGATGCTTTACCGGTGCAATGAAAGGTACTGAATTTAAAATTCTCCCTGTTGATCTGAAAAAGAAGTTTTCTTCCACATTCTCCACAGTAAACAAGTTCTTTGAAAAGATTCAGGGAGGAGGGGAGGAGTCTGTGCTTCTTTCTGGCATCCTGGCGGAGCTGTTCTTCATCCTCCCGTTTCTTTTTTAATTTCTCAAAATCTTCGGTGCTGATATAGGCTTCATGGACATTGGGATAGCAGATCCATTCTTCTTCCGGAATATTTCCTGCATTACCTGGGTCATATTTTCGAAAGTAACTTTTATTGCAATAGTAATTACCAGTATAAACAGGGTTTGAGAGAATACCGGAAATAGTGGTTGCAATCCAGGTATTTCCTGCAGATGATTTCCCGGATTTCCTGTTTGCGTGATTCTGGTAATAGTGTGCCTGCGGGGAAGGAACCTGCAGATCATTCAGATTGCAGGCAATCCTGTACGGGGACAAACCTTCTAATGCCCAGTGGAAGATGAGGTGCACATAAGCTGCCGCCTTCTTATCTTTCAGGTAACGCCTGGGTTCGGAACGATTCATTTTATAGCCGTATGGCGGAGACCCCATGTAAAGAGGCCCCTGTGACCGTTTCAGATCAATCGTGGCGGATATTTTTCTTGAGATATCCTTACTGTAATAATCATTCACGATATTCTTCATAACGACCATCAGAGAATCAGGGTCAGAAGTCTGGCTGTCATAACTGTCATAGATAGCGATAAAGCGTACTCCGTAAGAAGGAAACACATTCTGCAGATAGTAACCGGCTTCAAGATAGTTTCTGCCAAAGCGGGATAAATCTTTGACAACGATGCAGTTGATTTTTCCTTCTTTGACATCTTCCAGCAGATGGTTAAATTCCGGTCTTTGAAAATTCGTTCCAGACCATCCGTTATCAACATAGATTTCTCTTAATTCCATGTCTTCCTGCTGGGTTACATAGTCCCGGAGCAGGGCAATCTGTGTTTCCATTGTGTCACCGTCTTCAATCCCTAAGTCTTTGATGGATAACCGTGCATAAATCCCTGTTTTTAGTTTTGCTGGTCCTGGTTCAGGCGGGGTGACAGAAGCATTTCCGGACAGACTTAACTGCGCAGCAATTCTGCTTTTTCTTGCCATGGTGTCTCCTTTATATCCGGCTGAACTGGACAAGCCTCCGGTAACAGATGCCGCTCAGCCAGATATTCCTGTACTCTTTTGATCTGATCAGAAAATTTAAAACGGATAACGATTTCTTTGTCTGCATACACCTCAATCCGTTCCACCAGTTCAGCCAGAACAATCCGGTCAAGGGCTGTGATCTCCTGATATTTTTTAAATGCTGTCAGCCAGTCCGATTCAAGTGGAAGATCCTGAAGACCGGCACGTTCCGCAGCTACTACCTGTTTGGCTTTTCTTCCCTCCAGAATGCGGGTATCGTATATCTTTACAAGATCCAGGTATTCCTGGCTGGAAAGAATGCCGTCATTCAGGTTTTCAATCAACCGCAGTTTCATGGTCTGATTTTTATCAATTTCTTCATCCAATTTTGCCAGTTGGATGTCATAGCGTTTCAGACTGTTCGGGTCATCCGGGAGGTCTTTTGCATAACGAAGGACACGCTCTATATCCGTTATCATCCGGCATTGCTGCTGGATTGCCGAGAGTGTCGCATGATAGAGCCGCTCCTCACTGATATTGTGAGAGGTGCAGCCGTTTTTACGTTTGTACCCGGAGCAGAAATAGTAAGAGCGGGTACTGCTTTTATTCTTTCTTGTACGGCGGGACATGCTCATCTTGCAATCACCGCAGAATAAATATCCGGAAAAAAGATAAACTTTTGTTTCCCATGGAGAAATACGGGTGTCCTGCAGCATGAGCGCCTGTACGGTCTCAAAGACATCTTCGGATATGATTGCTTCATGTGTACCTTCCACACGATCCCATTCTTCCTCCGGTTTATCAATCAGCCGTTTGACTTTATAGTTCGGCGTAGTCTGTTTCCCCTGTGTCATATTTCCGATATAGATATCATTTTTTAAGATGCGAAGAACCGTCATGTGTGACCATTTGGCGGTACCGTTGGTTCGGAAGTTCGTAGAGACTTTCAATCCAAGGCTTCTTTTATATTCCATAGGACAGGGGATGCCCTGCGAATTGAGCTTCTCAGCAATCCGATCAGCGGAGAGTCCCATGATTTTCCAGAGAAAGATGGAGCGGATGATATCGGCAACCTCTTCATCGATCATGAGCTGGTTATGGTCAGCCGGATTCTTTAGATAACCATAACAGGCAAAGCTCCCGACAAAATCTCCGTTTTTACGCTTGATCGCAAGCTGGGAACGTACTTTGATGGAAATATCTTTACAATAGCTGTCATTGAACAGGTTCTTAAATGGCAGTACGAACTGTTCTGCATCCGTCTGTTTTTTGCCACTGTCAACACTATCATTGATGGCAATGAAACGGATTCCCATAAAGGGGAAAACCTGTTGCAGGTATCTTCCGACCTCAATATAATTTCGACCGAAACGGGAGAGGTCTTTGACAACGATACAGTCAATCTTTTTTGCCTTAACATCGTTCATCATCCGTTGAAAGTCCGGTCTTTCAAAATTTACTCCGGAATAACCATCATCTGCATATTCCTCTATCAGTGTGAGATCGGAGTGGTTCTTGATATAATCCCGTATCAGTGTTTTTTGATTGATGATGCTGTTGCTTTCCTCTTTGTCTCCATCATCCTGTGATAAACGAACATACGAGGCGCACAGGTATTCTTTGTCCATAGATTCTTTTGATTGTTCTGATAAATACATAAAGCCTCTGGCCTCCTGACAACATAGTGGTGCCATCAAAAGACCAAAGGCTTCAAAAGATTCTTATTCATTTACCCTTAGTCAAATGATAGCATAGAAAAATTTTATTGTATAGTTTGGGTTTTGCGTTTTTGGTGTTGGATTTTGGCTTCTATATTTTTTTATATTCTGCATCCTGCCTGTGCCGGATAAAGTGTTCCAGTTTATCTTCGATGGTCTGTTCTGTATCAGCGTAGGCAATATGTACAACAATGCCATTGCAGAGATAGCAGTAAGGATTCCTGATCTGTTCCAGGTAATTTGCCAGCCGTTCCTCTGGCGGCAGGGAACGGTCAATTTCCACTGTAGAAATATCTACCAGCTTGTCCCGTTCGGATTTTGACAATGGTGTGATTGGTTTCATGCGTATTCATCTCCTGATCTCTATCATGATTCAAATAAATTTACTTTTTCACAGTGAAGGACATTTTCAAAAATAAAGCGTAATTTTTTTAAAATACGGTCCCGGCGGTAACGGATCGTGCTTTCGGCAACTCCATATTCCAAAGCTATCCGGGTGATTGGAATCTCATCCATATAGATGCGGCAAATAAGGTGCGTCTCTTCGGCGCTTAACCAGTACATCGCTTCTTTAAGTGCTGAAAGATTACTCTCCTGCAGAAGCCTGCTGTCCAGACCTTTATCTTCAGCGGCAGGTTCTGTCACTCCGTCTGTTTTAAAGGCAGAGTGTTTATCCTGAATTTCCTCCATATGGGTCATGTGCCGGTAGTGCCGCCGGATGATCTGGATGTAGACAGGATCAATCGTTCCGTTTTCTGCTCCTTTTAAAGTTGCGAGATTGATTTCCTTATGCTCATACAGATATCTGGCCATATCCATGAGAAAAGCATGGGAGAGTGCCGGAATGATTTCTTTTGTCAGCAAGTGTTTTCGTACAACTTCTACGATATCGGATGTCAGCAGTCCGGCTTTCAAAAGACGTTCTGATTTTCCGAGAAGCTTATGGTGGCAAATCTTATATAGAATATCAGCAGGGACTTCCCCGCTTTCCACTAAGGGACGGATTGAATCCGGTTGTTCTCCTGCATCGATCTGATCACAGATGCGTTTGATCAGGCGTATCTTACGGCGAAATTCAAAGCAGAACTCATCTCCCTGCGTCTGGGTGATCTGCTTTAGCAGTGGTTCCGGGACGATTCCTTTTTTCAGAAGCTCTGCTGTTTCCGGATCTATCAAATATTTTGTTTTATGGATCAGAAGCGGGAGCTGTCCCTGGTTTTTTGTTTCCTTGTCCTTATGCATGGTATGCCTCCTGTCTGCTGCACAAAAAAAGCCAGGAAACAAAGGAATCGTTTCCTGGCGGCAGCCATATCATTGTCTGGCAAAACGGCAGCAAAAAAGCCCTGCCCTTTGGGTAAGGACAAGGCTTACAGAAGCGGGAACCGTAAGATCGCCAGCATAAGTATTGTAGAGGATTGACAGTCGGATGTCAGTAGCGGAGCGGTTGTAGATTTGCTTGTAAAAGTCGGAAGAATCATCGGAAAAAAGTCGGGGAATAAAAATCTTTTTTTACAAACGGTAATGCAGTTGATTCTCTTTTGCAACCTTCTGGAAAAAGATTTCTTCCGTAACATCTAATTTTAAGACTCTATGGTAGGTCTGTATCGTGATGGGAAGAACATATTCCCATAAGGATATTCCCAGAAGAAGGATTGCTTCTTTTTTTCTCTGGTAGTACGTGCTGCGTTCCAGTCCCAATGCTTCGCAGACAGAAGCGTCATTTCTTGGGATCTCATCCATGAACCGGAGCCGGAGGAGGTCGGCATAAAGGGTTCCATAGATGGGGTATTCCCGTACATATGCAGAGGCAATATCGATCAGCTCAATCAGCCAGCGGGACTTGAAAAGACTGGATACTTGCATTTCAAAATCAACTCTTGTTTCTGTCGGTGCAAAATCGGATAAAAACAGGAGCGCAGTGTTTAACTGCATCCCATATGTTCCTGAAATTCGATTCTTAAGATGTACAGCTCTTCCTTTTACCGCCCATACAACACTTCGGTAAAGGGACAGGAGTGACTTGGTCTGTTGGAACAGGTGCTTTTTATCCAGTTCACAGTTCTGAATCTGCATGTCAATATACTGCATAGCCTTTGTTGTTACTCGCATGATTTGTTACACTTCCTTATCTATTTTCTTGATGCAAGCAACAAAATATCATAGGCAGGTTACGTTACAGACTCACGGACTGTTACATAGATGTCTTTTTTGATGTTTAATCTGTGTTTAATGGAGCGTGTTTAAAATACCGGATAAAATATCTTTCTGGTCTTCATTGAGGCTTTGACTATGCTGCGTGAGATTGCGCTGCGCAATTTCAAGACCCCCAAGTTCAATCATTGCCCGGATATGCCAGAACAGGATATCCCCATTTTCCGGCTCATATAAAAGCGCCGCACTGGACAGCGCATACATATCGGAATAGGCTTCTTCTTTGTACAAAAGAGGAAGGAGTGCGATCACTGCCTGCAGGTAGGTCAGATGGTAAAAAGTCCGTTGATTGTCCAGCCAGGAATCACCGGTCATGTTCGGGAGAAATTCATGCTGATATATTTCCACAGCCTGTTTAAGGTAGTGGATTTTCTCTTTCTGTGTTGCGGAAGGACGCTGACCATTCCGTATGTAGCTTTCAAACACACTGGCATCGGTTACAATGTTTACATTGGGGTTGATATAATAATTTCCCATCTTGTCATTCACAACAAGACTGTCAGGGAAAATAGGATTTAAAATATTTCTGGTGCGGTGGACAACGTTTCTCACCTGCTTGGCAGGCGAATCAACTTCTGCATCCGGCCACAGGGCTTCTGTCAGTTCGCGCTGGGACACTTTTCTGGTGTCATTAAGCAGAAGATAAGCAACTAAACGAATGGCAAGGGATGAAGTGATTTCACTTTCTGAGAGTGTACCAAACTTGGTAGTGATGGATAATCCACCAAATACTTTTATGAAAACATCTTTGTTAGACCGGCAGCCTTTGGAGCTGACGGCGATATTCAGGCTGTCCATCAGTTGAAACTCATTTCTCTCTGCAGCAAAGATATAGGAAAGAGCCTGCAGCATCCCGTACAAGCCTACGAATCGTTTGGGATTTCGGATATAAAGGTAGCCGGAAGAACGTTTGTAATACGGAGCAACTGCCAGAATATGAGTATCCATTTTGTTTAACAGGAAAGCCTCAGCCGGAGAGACTTCTTTTAATTTTTCCAGGTCATCAATCTCAAAGACTTCATTTCTCATGACACGTGCATATAAAAAAGGTGTTTCTTCCGGTGTGATGTTAATGATCTTTCCTTTAAAGTTAGGAAGTCCGTCAATGGAATCGTCCATGATGCAGACGCCATAACCCAGTTCCAGATTGGTTTCGACCAAAGCGGCACTGTCAGCATCGTAAAACGAACGAGCCATGTTTAGACATTTTTCGACAATTAGAGCCGGATCCCCAGCGCCCCGGAGTCCGGCTTCAAGACCTGTCAAAGCAGATTCATATCGTTCCACATACTCTCTGTATTGTGGGTGCTGTTTTTTCTCTTCTTCTGTAATTTTCATTCTTCTTCTTTCCTCCTCAATAAAAACTACACAGTTACGGTTTCCTTTTACTCACCAGACTCTTTCAAACCGTACAGATCAGGCTGTTCTGCTGTCACTTTTCCACATGGGTACCGAAGAAATCAGCAGAGAACGATTTGGTTTGAAAGGGTTTTGACGAGACAGGAAACCAAGAGCAAGATTCGGCTTGTAGCACAAATGCGTAGCACACGAATGTGTAGCACACACATTTTCTGCTCCTGCGCCAATCTTGCTGGGGATTACGTTTCCCCAGACCCTCGTGTGATTTTCACCGCCATGAGCGGGTGAAAATGTCATTTCCTTTTCATGCACTGCAGGAAAAATCAATGACAGAAAGGAGCCTTTTCAATGAAACGAAAAGCCACCTATCAACCGGAACGCCGTACCCACATCGCACATGCCAGAATGAATGATGCAGAGTGGGAGCAGTTCCTCTCCCAGCTTGAAAAGCTTGGAGTATCGCAGTCGGATTTTATCCGACAGGCAATTTTGACGGCACAGGTAAAAGTCACTGTGCAGCCCATTTATAATAGTGAAGTGCTGGATGAGATCGCAGCTCAGTATGGGAAAATCGGGAGCAACCTTAACCAGATCGCACATCACTTAAATGCCGGGAATCCGCTGACAGCCAGGTTGATGAAAGACATCAATCATTGCCTTGCAGATCTTTCCGGTTTAAAACAAAAATTAGAAAATCTGGCTGGTGATATGTAATGGCAATCCTCAAACATATCGCCAGTAAAAATGCTGATTACACCGTCGCAGAACGATACCTTGTCTTCCAACATGATGAAGAAACCGGGAAACCGATACTGGATGAGGAAGGATACCTGATCCAGCGGGAAAACTATCTGTTGGAGGGCATCAACTGCAATCCACATACGTTTGCAAGAGAGTGTCATAAACTCAATCGGACGTATGGGAAAAACAAAAACAAAAATGATATTAAAACGCATCATTATATCCTAAGCTTCGACCCCAGAGATCAGGAACTGGGGCTGACAGTACAGAAAGCGCAGATGCTCGGTATGGAGTTCGCAAAGGCTCATTTCCCTGGGCATCAGATGCTTGTCTGTACCCACGAAGATGGGCACAACGGCTCCGGGAATATTCATGTGCATATCGTGCTGAACAGTCTCAGGATGCTGGATACAGGACCACTTCCTTACGAAATGCGTTCCTGTGATACAAAAGCAGGATATAAGCATAACTGTACAAAAGCATTGCTGGCTTATCTGCAAAATGAGGTCATGAATCTTTGCCGGGAACATGGTCTTCATCAGGTAGATATGACCGGTTCTCTGAAACGTGTGACCGATGCAGAGTATCATGCTGCCCAGCGAGGACAGCGCAAAGCCGATGCAGAAGGTACAAGGTTTCAAACGGAAAAAGAAAAAATCCGTCAGGCGATTGCATCTACTATGAAACAGAGCGTCAATCTGGAAGAATTCAAACAAAAACTTCTGGACGTTTATGGCATACAGGTAAAGGAAAGCCGCGGGCGCTACAGTTATCTGCCACCCGGAAGAAAGAAAGCAATTTCCGGAAAAAAGCTGGGAGACGCTTTTATAAAAGAGGCTGTCGCAGCAACTATTTTTGGAACAGGCAGTATCACTTTTGCTCACGATGAGCAAAAGTTGGAAATGTCTGAAGCAAACGAAAATCAGATGCCGTCGTTCCCGTCTGTCAGTGTTTTGGAAGGCAGCCAATCCATTGGTCGGATGGTTGATATCGCGCATAATCAAAAGGTACAATCCAGTAAAGGATATGAACGCTGGGCTAAAATCCACAATCTTCAGGAACAGGCAAAAACCTTTAACTTTCTTGTGGAAAGGGGCTTGCTGGAGAGCGATAAACTGGATGAAGGAACCGCACTTCTTACAGCCGCATACAGGCGCAGCAAGTCAGAACTAAAGGCAACGGAAGAGCAGCTCCGATCAGTGAACCGGACGCTCCGGCTTATTGGTCAGTATTACAGTACCAAACAGGTTTACCGTATCTGGCTGAATGGTAAAAAGCAAACAGATTTCTATGAAGAACACCGTTCAGAAATCAGTCTGCATGAAGCAGCGTCCAAAGAACTGCGAGAACTGTTCGGTGAACAAAAGCTGCCGTCGGTGACATCCCTGAAAGAGGAAAAAACCAGATTGTCTGCGCTGAAAGATAAACAATATCAGGAATACTGCAGTCTGCGCAGCCAGAGGGCGGAGCTTCAAAAACTCATCCAAAACAGGAACAGTTTCATAACGCATGAAACACAATCACAAAAGGAAGAAAAACATCCCACAGGTATTGACTAATGATAAAACAGCCTGATGCAGAGATCGGATACTCTGTAACAGGCTGTTAGTCTTCTTCCAGAAGAAATTTAATAGCACGCATCATACGATCGCTTTGCTTTTGAGTGAGTGTTGACAGCTTAACTTCCATAAATAAATAGTCTGCCGAGTTCCTGTGTCCAGTCAGAATGTAGTCCGTAGATACCTGAAAAGCCTGACTGAGTTTAACTATGTTTTCCGGGCGCAGTGCTTTCACGCCACGCTCTGCATTTGAGATTGTCTGGCTGCTGACTCCGCTTATCTGAGAGAGATATTCCTGCGTCCAGTTCTGCTCTTTGCGGAGGCAGACGATTCGCTGACCCATTGTCTTTAGTATGTCCTCCATCTGTAGTCCTCCTATATTGTTATTATACATACCATGGGATATCATTTTAAGCGTCCATGGTGGAAACACTCATACCATGAGATAAAAAAGTGAAAAAAATTTGCAATTAAATGTTGCTGCAAGAAAAGCAGCGAAGACACCGACCCTCTCTTTGTATAAATAGCAGGCTTACTGTCATAAATGGCAGTACAAAATTTGGTAGATTGTGTTAAAATTTTAAATGGCGCTCTGTGCGAATTTCGCAAAAGAATTTACAATAACTGGAAAACTGAAAGGCAGCATATGGAGATGTTGCTGGATATACAACAGATTTTTCATGGTAAACTAGATATATTTTAAGATGGAAGGATTGTGTACAAAATAAATGCTGGATTACAGTAGAGAAAATGCTGCTGCTTACTTTAAAATGGGCGATTTCTGTGGTATTATAGTGAATTGAGAAAGGTTCATGACCAAGTTTTATAGTTGAGAGTATATGATTCACGATACAGGTAAAAGCTATCTGATCTTCCTGTGTTGGCAGTATTCTATGCGACTTCTGCAGAGGTTTTAGCCTATTTCTTTGAGTGGTTGTTTATGCTAAAAGGCGTAATGGGAAGATAGTATCAATTCGCAGATATAAATAAATTAAAATGTTCTGAAAAATAACATGTTGTAGAGAATAACAGAGACGGTTTACAAGGAGTAAAAGATAAAATCATTTGATTATAAGGGATAGAGAGGGTTCGATATGGTGCTAACAAATTACTGGTGGCTACTGATATGGATATTTGCCGTGGGTGGAACAATGGCAATTAGTATGCCAAAACAAAAAGAAATGATTTACGGAAAACAAGAATATAGATGGAGTTGGCCGGCAGTGATTATTGTAGCATTGCCCTATGTAATTTGGGCTGCAACAAGGACAGATTTTGGTGATTCCATAGCATATGCAAAGATTTTTAAAGAAGTGCCATCTGTAATTAGTGATATTCCGATGTATTTATCAGAACATACGAAAGATAAGGGATTCTCTGTATTGATGATTGTTTTTAAGTCTATATTTGGAGATTCAAGAGTGCGGTTTTTCTTTGCTATAGCTGCTTTCCAGATGTTCTGTATTGTAACTGTATTTCGAAAATATTCCACTAATTTTTGGATAAGTATGTTTATATTTATTGCTTCAACAGACTATTTATCTTGGATGCAGAATGGTATGCGTCAGTTTATAGCAGTAACAATTATTTTCGCTGGTTTTAGTTTGCTATTAGAGAAGAAATATATAGCTCTTGTCTTTTTGATTTTACTGGCATCAACAATCCATGGTTCAGCATTGATTATGTTACCAGTGGTATTTATTATCCGTGGAAAAGCGTTTAATAAAAAGACAATGATGTTTATTGTGGTAATTGTCACAGCACTTTTCTTGCTTGATAGACTGACGCCAATTATGAATAATTTGCTAGCAGATACACAGTATAGTGATCTGATGACAAATGAAATTTGGTTAAATGATGATGGAACCAATATAATGCGAGTTTTAGTATATTCTGTTCCAGCAATTATGGCTGTAATAGGAAGAGAATATGTAAAATCAGCAGATAATCCTGTTATCAATTTGTGTGTAAATGCCTCAGTTTTAACGGCATTCTGGTATTTAGCAGCAGCATTTTCTTCAGGAATTTACGTTGGGCGTCTTCCGATATTTATCTCCCTTTATGGAAATTTATGTATGCCATGGTTGATAGATAATATTTTTACAAAGGAATCTGCAAGATTGGTCAAGATTGCGATGGTAATAGGATATTTAGCATTTTTCTATTATCAGATGCATATTACATGGGCAATTGTGTAAAGGAGAAAAAATGGCGATAAGAGTTTTACATATAGTCACTTATATGGGACGTGGTGGTTTAGAAACAATGCTAATGAATTATTATCGACACATTGATAAAAACAAAGTTCAATTCGATTTTTTAGTTCATAGAGATTTTGAGGCGGATTATGATGTGGAAATATTAAAAATGGGGGGGAAAATTTTTCGGGTTTCTAGGCTGGTTCCGTGGAGTAATTCTTATAAAAAAGAATTGAGGAAATTTTTCAGAGAACATCCGGAGTATAAGATAGTTCATGTACATCAGGATTGTTTGAGTTCAGTGGCTTTGAAAGTGGCAAAGGAGTGTGGGATTCCGGTTAGAATCGCACATTGTCATAGTAGCAGTGCAGATAAAAATATCAAATATCCGATTAAAATGTACTATAAAAAGAAAATACCGTTATATGCTACGGAACTTTTTACTTGTGGGAAGAGTGCAGGAGACTGGATGTTTGGTGGGCATGAATATCAGATTATTAGAAATGCAATTGATACAAGGCAGTATCGCTATAATCCTGTGACTGGAGGCAGGGTAAGAAAAGAATTTGATTTAGAAAATGAACTTGTAATCGGACATGTAGGGCGGTTTAATCCTCCGAAAAATCATAGATTCCTCATAGACGTATTTTCGAAAATAGTAAAAAAAGTTCCTAATGCAAAGCTCCTTTTAGTCGGGGATGGCGATGGAAGAACGGAGATTCAAGAAAAGGTTGTGACAATGGGGATTCAAGATAATGTTATCTTTACAGGAATTCGAACAGACGTCAACGAATTGATGCAGGCTATGGATGTTTTTGTATTTCCATCATTGTATGAAGGACTTCCAGTTACTATGGTAGAAGCACAAGCAGCGGGACTTCCTTGTATTGTTTCTGATCATGTACCGCAGGAATGTGTGATTACAAATGGATTGGTTACAATTCAGAAATTGGAAGATACACCGGAAAACTGGGCAGAACATATTCTGTCAGAAACAGAAAAACAATGGCAATCCCGGGGACGAGAGGCATACTATAATGAAATAAAAGATAGTGGTTATGATATAACAGAAGCCGCAAAGTGGCTAGAATGTTATTATACAACACATAGTGGAGAATAATAAATGGCAACACTTACAGTTTTTACTCCGGCATATAACCGGGCACATACATTATCCAGAACTTATGAAAGCCTGAAAAGACAGTCTTGTAAGGATTTTGTCTGGCTGATTGTTGACGATGGTTCGCAGGATAACACTGCTGAACTGGTGAAAAAATGGCAGAAGCAAAAAAACGGATTTGAAATCCGCTATGTGTATAAGAAAAATGGCGGTATGCATACAGCCCATAATGTGGCATATGAAAAGATAGATACGGAATTGAATGTTTGTATTGATTCAGATGACTGTATGGCAGATGAGGCTGTTAAAAAAATTCTGGACATCTGGAAAGAAGTCAAAGAACAGGGTTATGCCGGATTAATCGGACTTGATGCAGACTTCGAAGGAAATATTATTGGTAATGGATTTGATGAGAAATTAAAAGAAACTACTTTAATGGGATATTATGCTTCGGGCGGATCAGGAGATAAAAAATTGGTTTATCGAACTGATGTTATTAAACAATATCCACCTTACCCAGTTTTTGAAGGTGAACGATATGTGGCATTAGCCTATAAATATAGGCTAATAGATCAAGATTATAAATTGGCTGTATTGAATGAAGTGCTATGCAATGTCGAGTATCAAGCAGATGGTTCAAGTGGGACAATGTGGAAACAATATTTGTTATATCCCAAAGGTTTTGCTTTTTGGCGTAAAATCTGCATGCAATATCCAGTAAGCAAGAAGAGATTGATTATAGATTGTATTCATTATTGCTCTAGTAGTCAAATTGCAAAAGATAAACATTACATTAAAAAATCACCAAAAAAATTATTGACACTATTGTGTGTACCACTAGGGTATGCTTTAACGAAATATGTAAACAACAAAGTGGCAAAAATGTAGTATTGAAGGTAAACTTAGATATGCGATAGGAAGATAGTGTTTCTTTGTGATGCCACAAGAATGTAGGGAGAGTATATATGATACCAAAAAAAATACATTATTGCTGGTTTGGTGGAAATCCACTTACCTCAAAAGCAAAAAAATGTATCAGTAGTTGGAAAAAGATGTGTCCAGAATATGAGATAATTGAATGGAATGAAGAAAATTATAATGTAAATCAGAATGCATATACGAAGTATTGCTATGAGAATAAAAAATATGCGTTTCTAAGTGATTATGCAAGGCTTCAAATCGTTTATCAAGAAGGTGGAATTTATTTTGATGTTGATGTGGAAGTGATTAAGCTCTTCGATAATTTGTTAATACATGATGCGTTTTTTGGATTTGAAACAAATGAATATATAAACACTGGAGTGGGGTTTGGAGCAATAAAAAATCATTTTGTTGTAAATGCATTGCTTAAAGAATATGATTTGTTATTGGATGGAAGGTCTGGAACTATTGGATGTCCACAACTTAATACTAAGGCACTTGTGAAGATGGGACTGATACAAAACGGACAGAAACAAATGGTTGGAGGTGCAATGATATATCCCATTTCTTATTTTAACCCATATGATGATCCAACCGGGAAACTGTATTTAACAGAGGATACATATTCTATTCATTGGTTTGCAAAGAGTTGGCAAAGCAGAGGGACTGTTATAAGAAGTGTTTTGACAAAACCACTACATCGTATATTTGGAACCGATTTTTTTAGAAAGAAGTAGTGTGAAAGAGAGAAAAATAAGCCGAAAACGTGGTACAGACACAAAAAAAAGACTTACATAGT
>JAUNPP010000193.1 GCA_030536685.1 Lachnospiraceae bacterium | reverse complement strand
CACAGCCTTTTATAACAATAAAATAACCTATTATAAAAAGCTTGCGTTTACCGTGTATCTTGCAACACGGTAAATGCATGATTTTCCAACGTCTGTTAAACCTGTAAAGTATTGCAAAACTATGGCGGTTCTATTGCAGTACCATCCTATGAAAGGCAACATAGAAAACGCCGGTACTTAACAATCGGTCTGTCTGAAAGACAGTTCGAGAGTTTAGTACCGGCGTTTGATCAGAGCGAAAGCTCATATTCGGAAGCCAAAAACGATATTCACTTATTTAGTTTTGTAAAGATTTCTCTTATCAATTACGCGAACTGCCTTGCCTTCGCTTCTTGCGATTGTCTTAGGTTCTTCCAGGATTACGTCTACCATGATACCCAGCATGGATTTCAGCTCAGCTACCAGTTTTTTGCGTCTCTTATCAAGAGAAACAGAAGTATCTGCGACCATCTCGGGAGTCATTTCCACATGAACCGCAATCGTGTCAAAATGGCCGATACGATCAACAATGATCTGATACTGAGGCGGATAGCCACAGCTTAAAAGTACTGCTTCAATCTGAGACGGGAATACATTAACGCCCTTTACAATCATCATGTCATCACTTCTGCCCATCGGCTTGCGCATACGGATATGAGTACGTCCGCAGGAGCATTTTTCACGGGTCAGAACACAGATATCTCTTGTGCGGTAACGCATCAGAGGGAATGCCTTCTTTGTGATACAGGTAAATACCAGTTCACCTTTTTCACCTTCCGGTAATACTTCCCCTGTTTCAGGATCGATGATTTCAGGAATAAAATGATCTTCGTTGATATGCATACCATTCTGTTCTTCACATTCAAAGGATACGCCGGGACCGGAAATTTCAGTCAGACCGTAAATATCATATGCTTTGATTCCGAGAAGATTCTGGATTTCCTGACGCATTTCTTCCGTCCATGCTTCTGCACCGAAAATACCGGCTTTCAGCTTGATCTGGTCTCTCAGACCACGTTCGTTGATGGATTCTCCGAGGTAAGCTGCATAAGACGGCGTACAGCACAGAATTGTAGAACCCAGATCTGTCATAAACTGAATCTGACGTTCGGTATTACCGGAAGACATGGGAATCGTCAGACAGCCAACCTTATGGGAACCGCCATTCAGACCGGGGCCGCCGGTAAACAGACCATAGCCATAAGAAACATGGCATACATCATCCTTTGTGCCGCCTGCTGCCATAATAGCTCTTGCACAGCAGTCTTCCCAGATGTCAAGGTCTTCCTGTGTATAGAAAGAAACAACTCGTCTGCCGGTTGTACCGCTGGTAGACTGAATGCGGACACAATCAGACAACGGAACGCCCACCAGACCATAGGGATACAGGTCACGTAAGTCATCTTTATTGATAAAAGGAAGCTTATGCAGATCTTCTACTCCTTTAATGTCCTCGGGTTTTACACCCATTTCATCCATTCTTTCACGGTAAAAAGCAACATTTTTATAAACATGCTTTACCTGTTCTACCAGACGTTCGCTCTGCAGCTTCTGCAGCTCGCCCAGCTCCATTGTTTCAATCTCGGGCTGATAATAATTTCCCATTGGTTTGTTCCTCCATATTATCTATGTATATTCTTTATCATGAAACGGCTCCGCCCTATGGATTTCACATCCGGCCGCTCCGTTTCATGCTCTGCCTTCAAACCTGTATTTTCAGTTCTCAGGCTTCTTTCAATTTTAATCCCCTGTTCTCCTAGCTTTTGTTTTTAAGCACGTCCCAGTTCGAATGCTTTCAGGTTCAGTTCTACAAAACGCTCGGGAACACAGGCTTTGATGGCTTCCTTCCAGGTTTCTTCAGGAATGTCAAAATAGCGTGAAAGACGTCCCATCAGTACGATATTCACTGCTTTTGCTGAACCGGCCTGCTCTGCCAGAGAAAGGCAATCCATAGCATCAACCTGAACACCAAGATTTTCCATCTTTTCAATCAGATTTTCCGGATAAGCTGCTGCTCCGATAATAACCGGCATCGGGTCGATTTCCTGCGTGTTAACCACGATGCGGCCTCCTTCTTTCAGATATTCCACCCAGCGGGCCGCTTCCAGCTTTTCAAAGGAAACGATAAAATCTGCCTCTCCTTTATCAATGATAGGAGAATATACTTTTTCACCGAAACGAACATACGTTACCACGCTGCCGCCTCGCTGACTCATACCATGTACTTCTGATACCTTTACATCATATCCCTGTGTCAGGAGAAGGTGTCCCAGCAGCTTGCTGGCAAGCAGGGAACCCTGTCCGCCCACGCCGACAATCATAATATTCTTTGTCATAATCAACCCTCCTGCGCCTTTAAGGCATCAAATTTGCACAGCTGCTGACATACTCCGCAGCCTACACATAAAGTTGTATCCACACATGCCTTTTTATTTTTGATACTGATGGCAGGGCATCCGAGACGCATACAGGATTTGCAGCCTGTACAGCTGTCTGTATCTACCTTCAGTGCAGGTTTGACCTTGACATATTTTAACAGAGCGCAGGGACGGCGGCTGATAATAACAGAAGGTTCATCTGCTGCCAGCTCCTCTTTCACTGCTGTATCACACTCTGCCAGGTTGTAAGGATCTACTACGCGGACGCGGTTGAATCCCATCGCACGGCATAATGCTTCCAGATTGATCTTTCCTGCCGGATCACCTTTAATATTATATCCGGTTGTGGGATTCTGCTGGTGTCCTGTCATACCGGTAATAGAGTTATCTACAATAATAACGGTTGAATTGCTCTGATTATATGCAATATTGGCAAGTCCTGTCATACCGGAGTGCATAAAAGTAGAATCGCCGATTACGGCAACGGTCTTTCCTTCCGTTTCTTTGCCGCCTGCTTTGTTAAATCCGTGGAGTGAACTGATGGAAGCGCCCATGCAGAGGGTCATTTCCATTGCACTTAAAGGAGCCACTGCTCCCAGAGTATAGCAGCCGATATCGCCGAGAACGGTACATTTATTTCTGGATAATGTATAGAACAGACCTCTGTGCGGACATCCTGCACACATAACAGGCGGACGCGGAGGAAGCATATCGTCTAATTTTCTGCCGGTATGTACTTCCACACCCAGCTTTTCTGCGATCAGATTCTGAGAAAATTCATCTTCCATCGGCAGTACATCTTTACCGGTTACGGTAAGACCAAGCTGTTTGCAGTGATTTTCAATGATCGGATCAAGTTCTTCGATAATTACCAGCTTTTCTACCTTTGCTGCAAAATCCAGAATCAGCTTTTCAGGCAGAGGATTGATCATACCAAGCTTTAAAATGCTCGCCTGATCGCCAAATACTTCCTTTGCATACTGATAGCTGGTAGAGGATGTGATAATACCAAGCTTTGTATCACCCATCTCCACACGGTTAAAGAAGCAGTTTTCCGCATAAGCAATCAGATCCTGCGTTCTCTTTTCTACAATGGGATGACGGCGCTTTGCATTGCCGGGCATCATAACATACTTCGCAATATTCTTCTCATAGGGCTTCTGAGCGGGAACCACACGCTCTGCGGTCTCTACCACGCTCTGAGAATGAGCTACACGGGTACACATCTTAAGAATGACCGGTGTATCAAACTGCTCTGACAATTCATAAGCACATTTTGCAAATTCCAGTGCTTCTGAAGAATCAGAAGGCTCCAGCATAGGAACCTTTGCTGCAATCGCATGGTGACGGGAATCCTGTTCATTCTGAGAAGAATGCATACCCGCATCATCCGCAACACAGATCACCATACCTGCATTCACACCTGTATAAGAACAGGTATACAGCGGGTCTGCTGCCACATTCAAGCCTACATGCTTCATACCGCAGAAGCTTCTCTTTCCTGCAAGACTGGCTCCAAATGCTACTTCCATAGCTACTTTTTCATTCGGAGCCCATTCGCAGTATATTTCATCATACTTAGCTGCTTCTTCTGTAATTTCCGTACTGGGTGTACCCGGATAACTGGAAATCACACTGCAGCCTGCTTCATAAAGGCCTCTGGCCAGGGCTTTATTGCCCAACATCAGCTCTTTCATTGATTCATTCCTTTCCTCTTACCATATATTTCTTACCATATTGATTTTGTATCATATTGGTT
>JAUNPP010000192.1 GCA_030536685.1 Lachnospiraceae bacterium | reverse complement strand
GAAGGAATACTGTTCCACAACATACGAAGTCTCGGAACGATCTCATTTGGAGCATGTTTAGAAAAGTCTTGTTCATAGGCTGCAAGGATTCGCTTTTGAATTTCACGGACCTCGTTAAAGTCTTTGTTCTCTACGAAACTTTGCACAGCTTCAGGCATACCACCGACAAAGTAGTATTGCTTTAAGGAATCGATATATGTTTGCTTAAAGCATGTAATCATCCCAAAGTCTTGCTTATCAAGAAGTTCGGCAAAACGTTCCTTATCGGTTGCCATCAAAAACTCTTTGAACGAAAGAGGATAAAGCTTTAAGAAATCTACTTTTCCAACGGGAAAAGATGTACCCTGATGCAAAGCGATACCAAGCATAGAACCGGCACACACAATGTGGTACTGCGGCGCATTTTCGTAAAAATACTTAAGAGATGCCAATGCTCTCGGAACTTCCTGTACTTCATCAAAAATCAACAAAGAATTGTCTGGATCAATTTTGCGACCAGCATACAGCTCTAATCCCATAGTTAAGCGATCAGTATCCAAATCAGAAGCAAATAACTCTGCCATTCTGGAATTAGAGTCAAAATTGATATATATGGTATCTGTATACGCCTGCTTGCCGAATTCTTTCATTAGCCAGGTCTTGCCAACCTGACGTGCCCCTTCAATAATTAAGGGTTTGCGGCGTTTGCTTTGTTTCCATTTTAATAGCTTTTCTATAGCAATTCGGTACATAGACGCACCTCCATCATCATAATATAAGTATAGCATATCATATAATTACAAAAAATACAACGAATTTTGGTTCGATTATTACATTTTTTACGGTGATAAAAGTTGATAAGCTTCATAATATTCTTGCAAGATTGAGCAGGAGGAAGTGATTAGCTCCCGTCCTCTCACAGCACCGCCCAAAGCGACCAATAGGTCTTGTTTCCTCTGGTAATTTAATATCGGAAATATAGTAATCTCCGCAATGGATATAGCCCAGTTCTTAACAAACTTTCCCTTTTACATTATTCCTCCCATAATCGTATAAAGAATCCCTCCTGCAGCGCCGCATCCAAGCATTACATAGATCGGATTCGGTTTCCATTTCCGCAGCGCTGCAAATGCTGCTGCAAACAGAGCAAGTCCAATCCAGTTTACATCGGAAACTGCGTTTGGAACCGCTTTCCCTCCGAAGGCTGCAAGGCAGAAAATCGTGACTCCGGCGGAGGCAATCAGGGCGACGATTGCCGGGCGAAGGCCGGATAAGGTACCCTGGATCCAGGCCAGATTCTGATATTTAAAATACAGCCATGCAAGCAGAAACGTAATCATGCATGAGGGCAGAATACAGGCAAATGTAGCTACAAATGCTCCCGTCAGACCTGCGATGCGGATTCCGACAAAGGTGGAAGCATTTACCGCAATCGGCCCCGGTGTCATTTCCGCAATCGTTACCAGATCTGTAAATTCCGTCAGTGACAGCCAGTTGTGTAAATCCACAACCTGTTCCTGAATAAGCGGAATAGCCGCCATTCCACCTCCAAAGCTAAATAATCCTATCTGAAAAAAGCTGAAAAACAGCTGCAGTAAACTCATCTTTTATCTCCTCAATTCTCTTTTCCGGTCCATTTTTTTCTCTATTTTCTCTCAGTTTTCTTTTTCCTGATCCACATTTTTTCTCATCTTCCAGAAAGTTCTTAACAATCCGAAGCCTGCACAGATCAGAATGATCCACAATACATTTACCGAATAATACCATGAAGCGATAAATGCTGCTGCCATCACAAAAACGGATAAAACGCCTGACTCCCGATAGGTATTGGAACACAGGTTGATTGTTACATCGGCAATTACCGCTGCAATTCCCGACTGCATTCCCTTGAGCACCGCGCTGACGATCAGATTTTCCCGAAATGCTTCATAACAGACAGAGATCAGCAAAATCGTGACAAACGGCGGAATAACCGTTCCTATTGCGCAGATCAGCGCGCCAAAAACACCCGCGATCTTATAACCTATCACAACTGCCGCATTTACTGCCACTGCGCCGGGTGAGGACTGCGCGATTGCCGTCATATTTAACATTTCATCCTCTTCAATCCAGTGAAGCTCATCGCAAAATTTCTTTTTTAAAAGAGAAATGATCACATATCCGCCGCCAAAGGTAAATGCGCTGATTGACAGGGTTGATAAAAAAAGTGTAACATATTTATTTTTCTTTTTCAAAATCTCCGCCTTTCCGTTATGCCATATCGGTAAAAGACCACCGCAGATTTCTCTGCAGCGGCCTTTCTAACTTCAAAACTAATTTAAATGATATTTTTCTTTGCAGGATTCATACAGTTCCTGATAACCGGTTAAGGAAAGCAGTTCTTCATGATCATGGATTTCGAGATCCTTTTCACCTGCCTGAGACAGATAATTGGCAATTCTGCGGCATCTGTCTGCAATCTTTTCATAACTGTTGATTACATCCGTAAGAACAAAGCCGGAATCGATACTGCACTCGCCCTTTTTCAAACGCTCCACATGTCCTTCCTTAATTTCAGCAATCAGTTCTCCGATTATCTGAGAATAAGCAAGCACCTCATGGATACGGCGTGAACTAAACATATGGATTGTTGAGTTCATCAGCTCCAGAACTACCTGCTGGGCTACGGACAGCTCCTCACTTGCACTTTTTGAAAAGCTTGCTGCCTTATTATTCATATTTTTATAAGCCAGCGCGATACCGCAGGTATTATCACTGATTGTTTCAATATCGGAAACCGTATGCAGAAGAACGGATAACAGCTGACTTTCTTCTACCTTCATCTGTTCACGGGAAATATGAAGCAGATAGTTACAGATCTGATTTTCATATTCATCCACTGTGTTTTCGCTCTCTCTTACCTGGGTTACAATTGCTTCATCATACCCCTGTGCCAGCCCTGAAGCCATAATATAAGAATTTCTGGTTTCCTCAAACATACGCTTAACTGCCGCTTTTCCCTGTCTGAGCGCATATCCTGTTGTTTCCAGGAAACGCTCGTCCAGAATATCCAGCGCTTTTGCAGAGTGTGCTTTTTCTTCCTCTGTCTCGCGGATGACCAGATATGCCAGCTTTTCAAACATTCTGTTAAACGGCAGTAAAATAATCGTTGCCGTTACATTAAACAAGGAATGAATCACTGCAATTCCCAGCGGTGAAGCATACTCCTCTAAAAACGCAAAGGGTGAAAATGCATTGATTGTATAAAATACAATCAGGAAAATACAGGTTGCAATCATATTAAACATCAGATGGATGCTCGCTGCACGTTTTGCATTTCGATTTGCTCCGATTGCAGATAAGATTGCGGTGATACAGGTACCGATATTCTGCCCCATGATGATCGGAATCGCAGTTCCATAGGTAACGCTGCCGGTCATACATAATGCCTGTAAAATACCTACGGAAGCGCTGGAGCTCTGGATTACCGCTGTAAGAATCGTTCCCGCAAGCACACCCAGAATCGGGTTGGAGAACATCAGCAGGATATTGGTAAATTCCGGTACATCGGCAAGGGGTTTTACAGCTCCTGACATAGTATCCATACCAAACATCAGCACAGCAAAGCCAACCATAATATTACCAATATTGTGATGCTTCTCTTTCTTTGAAAACATCAGAAGAACCATACCGATCACTGCAACAATCGGTGAAAAAGACGAAGGTTTTACCAGCTGGATAAAGAAATTTCCGCTTTCAATTCCGGTCAGGGAAAGAATCCAGGACGTCACCGTTGTACCGATATTGGCACCCATAATAATTCCAATTGCACGGGATAACGTCATAATACCACTGTTTACAAAACCTACTACCATTACTGTTGTAGCAGATGAACTCTGGATCACCGCTGTTACAGCAGCACCTAAAAGCACCGCTTTAAAAACATTCGAGGTTAATTTTTCCAGAATCTTTTCCAGCTTTCCGCCGGAAGCGCTTTCCAGTCCCTTTCCCATCAGATCCATTCCATAAAGGAAAAGAGCCAGGCCTCCAAAGAGGGTAAATACACTAAAAATATCCATAATTCAGTCTCCTATTCTGCATTACTCGTAACTATGCCATGATTTCATAATTTTATATGTTCATGATTCCATATCTCTATGATTTTATATCTC
>JAUNPP010000036.1:9462-24959 GCA_030536685.1 Lachnospiraceae bacterium | reverse complement strand
AGGTCGAAACCACAGCAACAGGTCAAAACCACAGCATTTTGCAAAATGGAGGTATCAGGATTTGAAAAAATGCAGAATTACAGTCATGAGAATGGCCAGTTATCAGGATTTGATTTCCGTTTATGAAAATCCAATGGAACATGCCTGTGATATGAAGCCCGGTCAGGTATTTATCGCTAATGGCTGGCAGAAGCCGGAAGGAATGTGCGACAGCGCATGGGAGAGCATGTCATCCTTTGTGATGGCGCTTGCACATGGCGGAGAGAACTTTTATGATGGCTGGATGAAGAATCCAAAATCAGCAATGATCAGCTGCAACGACGGTTTCCGCCCGGTCAGCTTTCTGATCGAGGCGCTGGACGAAGACGCAGAGTAGTCTTTTCGTGCACAAGGCAGTCAGCGCAAAGCAAACAAGAAGGAGGATAACATTACATGAAGGTTACAATTTTAAATGGCAGTCCGCGAAAGAACGGAAATACGGAAATTATGGTAAATGAGTTTGCGAAAGGTGCGAAAGAGGCGGGACATGAAACCACCGTCATCAATCTTGCCGGAAAAAAAGTGAACGGTTGTCTGGGATGTCAGTATTGCTTTGCACATGACGGAGTCTGTGTGCAGAAGGATGACATGGCAGAAATCCTGAAAGTATTAGATGAAACCGATCTGGTGGTGTTCGCTTCTCCGATTTACTGGTTCGATATCACCGGACAGCTGAAATGTGTGATTGACCGCATGTATGCGCGTGGAAAAATCGGTTTCCACTTCAACAAGACAGCGCTTCTTCTGGATTCCGCATCCGATCACGTTTATGACGCAGCGCTCAGTCAGTATAAAGCAACCTGTTCTTATCTTAGATGGGAAAGCGTTGGAGAAATCTGTATTCCTGATATGGAAGAAAAAGGAAGTATGCGTACTGTACCGGCATTACAGAAGGTATATGAGCTTGGAAAATCCCTGTAGGCAGACAGCATTGGAAAATCATTGTAAACAGTATTGGAAAATCACGATTCCCCCCTTAAGCAGCCATGGTAAATAGCCCAAGCTGCTCGAGGGGGGATTTTTGCTGAAAGGTTGGTTTTTAAAAATGTGTTAAGTATCTGCTCTGTTATCTTTGAACCCGTCCGCTTCCGTCGCTGTTCATCAATGTCAGAACTTCCGCCTCGTTCAGATAATTGATGTCTCCGGGGATGGTGTGTTTGATTGCGGCAGCTGCGATTGCAAATTCAAGAGATTTTTCCATACCCATTTCAGATACGATTCCGTGCAGGAAACCGGAGGCAAAAGAGTCGCCGCCGCCGACACGGTCTACAATATGAAGATGATATTCGTGTCCGTGATAAAGCTTTTCTCTGCTGCATACAGCGGCTGACCAGTTATTATCAGAAGCACTGATACTGCCTCTTAATGTTGTAATCAGGTATTTAAAATCATACTTTTCAAGAACATGCTTCATATGAGTTTCATCGACGCAGATCTTATAGTCTCCATCAAGAAAATCAGTACCGGGCTCACTGTACCCGAGACATTTAGCTGCGTCACGGGCATTACCGAAGCAGATATCAACATACTGCATCATATCACACAGCATTTTCTGCTTTTGAGGAATATTTTCTGTCCAGAGCTTTGCGCGGTAGTTCAGATCAAAGGACACCAGTACACCATGAGCCCGTGCCTGTTTTAATGCTTCTATGGTAAGAGCAGCAGCTTCTTTGCTTAAAACAGGTGTGATTCCTGAAACATGAAAAAGGTCTGCGCCCTGAAAAATCGTGTCAAAATCAAATTCTTCAGGAAGAGCCTGTGTGATGGAGGAATGTTTTCTGTCGTAGACAACGCTTGAGGGACGAACAGAGGCGCCGTTTTCCAGAAAATAGATTCCAAGACGTTCTCCGCCGCGGGCAATATGCCGGCAGTTTACACCGCATTTTCTTAAAGTGCCGATGGCAGCATCTCCAATCGCATTTGCAGGGACTTTGCTGACAAAGGAAACGTCATGGCCGAGCTGCGCCAGGGAAGCGGCTACATTTGCTTCGGCGCCGCCGTAATTCACATCAAAAGCGTTAGCCTGAAAAAAACGTGCATTTCCGGCGGGAGAAAGGCGGAGCAGGAGTTCTCCTAAAGTTACAATTTTAGCCATAATGATTACCCCCTGATTTCCGCAACGATTTTGGCAGCTTCTTTCGTAAGCTCGGTAATCGCATCAAAATCACCGCTGTCAATCAGACTGCTTTTTACCATCCAGCTTCCGCCGCAGGCAAAAATCTTATCATATTTCAGATATTCTCTGACATTTGTCGGATTAATACCGCCTGTAGGCATGAACTGCAGCATAGTATAAGGTGCGCTTACTGCTTTGATCATCGCAAGGCCGCCTGAAGGTTCAGCAGGGAAGAATTTTACAATCTTCAGTCCGAGTTTAATAGCCTGTTCCATTTCGGAGGGAGTTACAACGCCGGGGGTAATGGGAACATTTTTTTCAAGGCAGAAAGCTACCACTTCAGGATTCAATCCGGGGCTTACGATGAATTTTGCTCCTGCAGCGATGGCGCGTTCAGCCTGTTCGGTAGTTAAAATTGTGCCTGCTCCGACAAGCATTTCGGGAAACTGTTCGCTCATAATACGAATGGATTCTTCAGCAGCATCGGTGCGGAAGGTCACCTCAGCGCATGCAAGTCCGCCATCACACAGAGCTTTTGCAAGTGGTGCGGCATCTTTGGAATCATTAAGAACAACAACAGGGACAATACCATAGTTTCCAAGTTTATTTAATGTATTATTCATCTGTAATGTTTTATTCATGAGAAAGAACTCCTTTCATAACTTCATAAGCGCCGTTTTTGCGAATGTCATTCAGGTATTCGCATACAGCTTTTTCAAAACCTTCAATCTGAGTTAAATCTTCGCCCCAGAAGCTTTCGTTTGTGCAGACTGCATGAACCAGTTCAGCGGCAGAATCTTCTTTGTGAGCCTGATAAAATTCAAGAACCGCCTGATCATCTTTAACGGTGTAGTCATTGCCTGCTCTGTGTGCGGTCAGTCCGTCTGCAGTAAGCGTATCGCCATTGTAAAATGCGATGTAGAATGCAAAGGAAGCTGTGATGCAGGCCGGAAGACTGCCGATGCGTTTTACATATTCCTTCAGAGAAGGCATTACACGGGCTTTCCATTTTGAAGTAGAATTCAGCGAAATGGCAAGCAGCGCATGGTCGATAAAGGGATTTTTGAAACGTTCTGTAACAGAAGCGGCAAAATCCTTCAGTTCTTCTTCCGGAAGATCCAGGGTAGGGATGATTTCATCGTAAATGGTTTTATTCATGAAGCTGCAGATTACATGATCGTCCATACAATCTCTTACGATATCCTGGCCTGCAAGATAAGCGCCGAGAACGAAGGAGGTATGCGCGCCGTTCAGGATTCTTACTTTTCTCTGCTTGTAGGGTTTATGGTTATCTGTAATCAGAATGGGAAGCTCAGCTTTTTCAACGGGAAATTCATCTTTAATGGACTGAGGACCTTCGATAACCCAGAATCCGAAGATTTCTCCGGTGTTGATCAGATTGTCCTGATAACCCAGTTCTTCACAGATAGCAGCAGCTTCATTTCTTGGATAACCGGTAACAATACGGTCAACCAGAGTGGAGCAGAAGATATTTTCATTCTGAATCCAGGCGATGAAATCTTCGCCAAGCTGCCACTGTCTGGCATACTGAAGTACGCATTTTTCCAGTTCTTTTCCGTTATTGTCAATCAGTTCACAGGAAAGGATAATAAAGCCTTTTCCCTTTTCATTTCCAAATTCCTGATATCTGCGGTACATAAACTGAGTCAGTTTGCCGGGATAGCTGGAAGCAGGTACGTCTGTAAAGGAGCAGCTGGGATCATAGGTGATGCCGGCTTCCGTTGTATTGCAGGCAATAAAGCGAAGATCGGGATTTTTAGCACAGCTGAGAACGGCTTCAAAATCCTGGTAAGGATTCAGACAGCGGCTGACACAGGAAATAACCCGTTTTTTGTTTACCTTCTGTCCATTCTGGAATCCGCGCAGGAAGAGTGTGTAGAGTCCTTCCTGTTCATTGATCATATCTGCAAGTCCAGGTGCGATTGGCTGACAAAGAACAACTTTGGAGTTAAATCCGGCTCTTTCATTCATGACATCGATAAAATAATCTACAAATGCACGAAGAAAATTTCCTTCACCAAACTGAAGAACACGTTCAGGAGCATTCTCGAGAAGATATCCGTCGTAATTCTGTTTCTTTAATACCTCATAGGATAATTTTTCCATTATATATTCCTCCAAATAGATAAGTACAGTGTAAAGTAACTTAGCGTATTACTTTCTGCTTAAACTTAAAGTGTAACTTTCTGCTTAAACTTAATGCATAACTTTCTGTTTAAACCTAAAGTGTGACTCCCTGCTTAAAAATAGCCATGTCATGGAATCCGTTTTCTTCGGATTTGGATTTTTTGCCGGAAGCAATCTCAATTACAAAGTTGAAAAGATCGTCTGAAAGAGCGTCAGGCGTGGTTCCTTCTACCAGTGTTCCGCAGTTAAAATCAATCCAGTTCTGTTTTTTATCTGCGAGTGTGGTGTTGCTTGAAATTTTCACGGTAGGCACCGGGCTGGCAAAGGGTGTTCCGCGTCCTGTTGTAAACAACACGATGTGCGCGCCTGAAGCTGCCAGAGCAGTAGAGGCAACGAGATCATTTCCGGGAGCGCTCAGAAGATTCAGACCATGCTCTTTTACCGGTTCGCCGTAAGCGAGCACACCCTTTACAGCAGCACAGCCGGATTTCTGGGTACAGCCAAGAGATTTGTCTTCCAGAGTTGAAATTCCACCCTTTTTATTGCCAGGGGAGGGATTTTCATAAATGGTCTGTCCATGGCGTTTAAAATAGTTTTTGAAATCGTTGATCAGTTCCACTGTCTGTTCAAATAAGGCTTCATTGTCACAACGGTTCATCAACAGGGTTTCCGCACCGAACATTTCGGGCACTTCGGTGAGAATAGTAGAACCGCCTGCAGCAATCAGTTTATCGGAAAATGCACCGACAGTGGGGTTGGCTGTGATACCGGAAAGACCATCAGAACCGCCGCATTTCATGCCGATGACCAGCTCGCTGCAGCTGATCGGTTCGCGTTTAAACTGTTTTGCGTACTCTGCCAGCTCCTTTATAATATGAAGTCCGTCTTCAATTTCATTATCACTTTCCTGAGCTACAAGGAAACGTACGCGGCTGGGGTCATATTCACCGATATATTTTTTTAGCTCATGAATATTGCTGTTTTCACAGCCGAGGCCCAGAACCAGTACAGCCCCGGCATTGGGATGATTGATAAGGTCTGCAAGAATACGCCGGGTGTTTTCCTGATCATCTCCCATCTGGGAACATCCGTAAGGATGAGGAAAAGCAGCAATTTCATCAATACTTCCTGTTACATACTGCTGGGCTTTTCGTTCAATAGCAGTTGCAATGTTATTAACACAGCCAACTGTGGGAATAATCCAGATACCGTTTCGTACTCCGACTTTTCCATTTGCTCTGCGGTATCCGTTGAAATATCTGGGCTCTGATTTCAGAAGAGGAGAAGCTTTTTTTTCATAAGTATAGGTAAGAAGTTCTCCAAGACCGGTTTTCATATTGTGTGTGTGAATCCAGGAACCGGCAGCAATTGCTTCCTTTGCCAGCCCGATTGAAAAACCATATTTTACAATGGAATCGCCGGCGCTGATCTTTTTCAGGGCAAATTTATGTCCCTGAGGAATGTCTTCTGATAAACAGATGTTTAATCCATCCTGCGTAATGGAAGTACCTTTGGAAAGCGGGGCAAGAGCAACCGCTACATTATCATCCGGGTGGATCCTGATAAAAGTCTGCATGGAAATTGTTTTCCTCCTTTTGCATAGAAGCCTTTGTGAGATCAGTTCATCAAACGATGCATTTAGCTGTTAGATGTTAGATGTACTGATTCATAAGGCAGTGGTTTGTAACGTAACCTGTGTGATAAGCAGCAAAGCGAAATGTAAGAGCTTACCTTGGGAACCGCAAATGCTGTATCACACAATGTAAGAGCTTACACTTAATTTACATCGACTTTTCAAATTCGTCAATATGAAAATCAAAAAAAGAATAAAAAAGATATTTTTCATAAAAACTAGACAAAATACAACGTAAAAAATTGGTAAAAAAGCAAATAAAAAACAAATTGCAATTTGTAAAATCGTCATGTATAATAATCAATACAATGTAAGAGCTTACAACACATGAAAAAAGAAACGAGATGGGAAAGGAAAATTATTATGAAAAAATTTAAAAAGGTTTTCAGTCTTATCCTTTGTATAAGTCTGATTCTGAGCTGCTTTTCCGGATGCGGTGTCAAAAGCGAAAAGAAGATCATCCGTATTTCACATTCACAGGCAGAAACGCATCCTGAGCATTTAGGATTGCTGAAGTTTAAAGAATATGTAGAAGAAAAACTGGGAGATAAATATGAAGTGCAGATTTTCCCGAATGAGATTCTTGGATCACAGACAAAAGCAATTGAACTTACTCAGACCGGAGCGATTGATTTTGTTATAGCAGGTACTCCGAATCTGGAAATTTTTGCAGATGTCTATGAGGTTTTCAGTATGCCGTACTTATTTACTTCAGAAAAGGCTTATCATGAAGCAATGAACGACACAGAGTATATGAATCAGGTGTATGCTTCTACAGATGAAACCGGCGTCCGTGTGCTGACCTGGTACAATGCTGGTTCCAGAAGCTTCTATGCAAAAACTCCGATTCGTAAACCGGAGGATTTAAAAGGACTGAAAATTCGTGTTCAGCAGAGTCCTGCCAGCGTAAAGATGGCGAATGCTTTTGGTGCGGCAGCCTCTCCTATGAGCTTTGGCGAGGTATACACTGCAATTCAGCAGGGCGTTATTGATGGTGCGGAAAATAACGAACTGGCTCTGACAAGCAACAAACACGGTGAGGTTGCAAAATACTATTCCTATAACAAGCATCAGATGGTTCCCGATGTAATGATTGGTAATCTGAAATTTTTAAACAGCCTCAGCGATGAAGAAATGAAGGTTTTTGAAGAAGCAGCCCGTATTTCTACCGAAGTGGAGCTGGAAGAATGGGATAAGCAGGTAGAAGAAGCGAAACAGATCGCGCAGAACGAGATGGGCGTGGAATTTATAGATGTGGATATCCAGGCATTTAAAGATAAGGTAAAAACTGTTCAGCAGGAGATGCTGGAGGAAAATTCAGATATCAGAGATTTGTACGATCATATTCAGACCTATAATGACAAATATGCAGAGGAGGAGAAATAAATGGAAGTTTTGCACAGGATTAGAAAAGGGATTGATGCGGTGCTGAGTACAGCTTGTATTCTGCTGTTTGCCCTGATGGTAGTTGTCGGAACCTATCAGATCGTTACCAGATTTGTATTCAATGCGCCGAGTACGGTTTCAGAAGAACTTCTGACCTACAGCTTTGCATGGATGGCATTGTTGTCAGCAGCGTATATATTTGGAAAAAGAGACCATATGCGCATGGGATTTATGGCGGATAAGCTGACAGGAACAAAAAGAAAGATTCTGGAAATTGCAATTGAAGTTCTGATTCTGGTTTTTGCAGCCAGTGTTCTGATCTATGGCGGTTTTACGATCATGAATCTGACGATGACCCAGAAAACAGCTTCTCTGGGTGTAATGATGGGTGTTATTTACACGGTTGTTCCGTTAAGCGGTATTCTGATCTTTGTTTATGGAATTTTGAATATTATTGATTTATGCGTGGGTGATACACCGGAGCATAAGAGCGAAGAAATGCAGGAGGATTAAGATTATGGATATTGCGATTATTTCAGGATTGATCATATTGGTTCTTTTAGTAGTGATGCTGCTGGCCGGCGTGCCGATTGCGGTAGCATTAGGTGTATCTTCCGTATGTGCGATCTTACCGGTTATGGATATGGATGTTGCGGTACTGACCGGCGCACAGAGAATTTTTTCAGGTATTTCAGTGTTTAGTCTGCTGGCGATTCCTTTCTTTATTCTTGCCGGAAATCTGATGAATAAGGGCGGTATCGCAGTTCGCCTGATCAATCTGGCAAAATTGATTACAGGACGTACACCGGGCGCTCTTGCACAGACCAATGTTATTGCCAATATGCTTTTTGGTGCGATTTCCGGTTCCGGTACAGCAGCAGCATCCGCAATGGGAGCAATCATTGGACCAATCGAAAAGGATGAGGGTTATGACCCGAATTTCTCAGCAGCAGCGAATATTGCAACAGCACCTACAGGACTTCTGATTCCTCCAAGCAATGTTATGATCACATTTTCACTTGTCAGCGGCGGTACTTCTGTTGCTGCGCTCTTTATGGCAGGTTATATTCCCGGAATTCTCTGGGGTTTGGCATGTATGATCGTAATTTACTTTATTGCCAGAAAAAGAGGATATCGTGCGACAACGAAATTTACCTTTAAAGAAGGCGTTAAGATTGTTCTGGAGGCGCTTCCCTGTCTGCTTTTGATCCTTATTGTTATCGGCGGTATCATCAGCGGTATTTTCACTGCAACAGAAGGCTCTGTTGTAGCGGTTGTATACAGTCTGGTGCTTTCATTATTTTTCTATCGTTCGATTACATGGAAGGATTTACCTAAAATCTTTAAAGACAGCGCAGAGATGACCGGTATTATTATTTTTCTGATCGGTGTTTCCAGTATTATGTCATGGGTAATGGCATTTACAAATATTCCTTCAGCGGTTTCAGCCGGACTTCTGGCAGTCAGCAGCAACAAATATGTTATTTTCCTGCTGATCAATGTGATTTTGCTGATTGTAGGTACCTTTATGGATATGACACCTGCATGTCTGATTTTTACACCTATTTTCCTGCCTGTATGTACCGCGCTGGGAATGAATACGATTCATTTTGGTATTATGCTGATTTTTAATTTATGTATCGGTACGATCACACCTCCGGTAGGAACCACATTGTTTGTTGGTGTTAAAGTCGGAAAAGTGCAGATTGAAACGGTATTTAAGCAGCTGCTGGTTTATTTTGCAGCGATTTTCGTTGTGCTGATGCTGGTTACCTATATTCCTCAGCTGAGTCTTTGGCTGCCGGGACTGATGGGATATTTATAAAATTTTTTTAAAATAAACATGATATTAAAGGAGGATGCTGCTATGAAAGCATTTATGGATAAGGATTTTTTATTATCAACGGATACAGCAAAGAAGTTATTTCATACTTACGCAGAAGGAATGCCGATTCTGGATTACCACTGCCATATCAATCCTCAGGAGATTGCTGAGGATAGAAAGTTCGAAAATATCACTCAGGTATGGCTTGGCGGAGATCATTACAAATGGAGACAGATGCGTTCTAACGGTGTGGATGAATACTATATTACAGGCGCAGCTTCCGACCGGGAAAAATTCCAGAAATGGGCGGAAACACTGGAAAAGGCAATCGGAAATCCCCTGTATCACTGGAGTCATCTGGAATTACAGCGCTATTTTGGATATACCGGTCATCTGAATGGTGAGACAGCAGAGGAGGTATGGAATCTCTGCAACGCAAAACTCCAGGAGGACAGTATGTCTGTCAGAAATATTATCCGCCAGTCCAATGTAACTCTGATCTGCACAACCGATGACCCGGTGGATTCTTTGAAATGGCATCAGGTGATCGCTGCGGATGAGAGCTTCGATGTGCAGGTACTTCCCGCATGGAGACCTGATAAGGCCATGAACCTGGAAAAACCGGAGTATACAGATTACCTGAAAAAACTGGGTGAAGTAAGTCAGATAGAAGTAAAAAGCTTTGCAGACCTGAAAGCGGCGCTTTCTGCAAGAATGGATTATTTCAGTAAAAATGGATGCTCCGTTTCCGATCATGCTCTGGAATATGTGATGTATGCACCTGCTTCTGATGAAAAGATAGAAGAAATCTTCGGAAAACGTCTTCAGGGAGAAGCAGTCACCAGAGAAGAAGAAATGATGTTCAAAACTGCATTTATGCAGTTTGTGGGAAGAGAGTATCACAGAAGAAACTGGGTAATGCAGCTTCATTACGGATGTAAGCGTGATAACAACGGCCTGATGTATAAACAGCTGGGACCCGACACGGGATTTGACTGCATTAACAACTATGCTCCGAGTGCACAGACAGCAGATTTTCTGAATTCGCTCAATGTAACAGATGAGCTTCCTAAGACAATCCTGTATTCCCTGAATCCGAACGACAATGAGGCCATTGGTACGATCCTTGGCTGTTTCCAGGATTCTTCAGCTGTTGGAAAAATTCAGCAGGGAAGCGCATGGTGGTTTAATGATCATAAAACCGGTATGCAGGCGCAGATGACATCACTTGCCAATCTCGGTCTTCTCGGAAACTTTATCGGCATGCTGACAGATTCCAGAAGCTTCCTTTCTTACACAAGACATGAATATTTCAGAAGAATCATGTGTGATCTGATTGGCGGCTGGGTAGAGAACGGAGAATATCCGGCAGATTTTACAGCGCTGAAAAAAATAACAGAAGGTATTTCTTATAGAAATGCAGTAGAATATTTTGAATTTAATCTGTAATTATGATATACTGTTCCGGTATATAAGTTAAATAAGATGGCTGGCAGACTTTATCTCCGGCAGGAATGCAGAGCGGCTTGGATGTATTAGGTCAGCGAAGCTGACGAGCCGCTCGCAGCAAGAATGCCGATGGCATTCTTTATCTCCGGAATGAATATGCTGCGAAATTTGACATAGAAATGAGGGAACAGCTATAAATATTTATGATATAGCAAAGCTTTCGGGAGTCTCCATTGCTACCGTGTCCAGGGTTGTAAACGGAAGTCCGAAAGTCAGTGAAAAGACAAAGCAGAAGGTTCTTGCTGTTATGCGTGAGATGGAATATACGCCGAATGTATTTGCAAGAGGACTGGGGCTTGACTCTATGAAAACAGTGGGAATCATGTGTCCCGATATTTCAGATGACTATATGGCAAGGGCGGTTTCCGGTCTGGAAAAACGTCTGCATAAGTATGGATATGACTGCATTCTCGGCTGCAGCGGCTATGAGCAGGAGGAAAAAGAAAGCTATACAAGACTTCTTCTTTCCAAAAGAATCGATACGCTTGTAATGGTAGGTTCTACTTACGCAGGAAGCGGCAAAAATCCGGAACAGACGGATTATATTCGTGAAGCGGCTGAAAAAACTCCTGTTTTTCTGATCAATGGATATGTAGAGGGGAAAAATATTTACTGTACATGCGCGGACGATTTCCAGGCAGCCTATGAAGTAACCTCTTCTTTGATCAAAAGAGGGAAAAAAAGAATTTTATTTTTATATAACTCCAATTCATTCAGCGCCAGACAGAAGATGGCAGGCTACGAAGCAGCTCTTTCAGATGCCGGTTATCCGATATCAGGAGAATTGAAATTTTATACAAAAAATGAAATTCATTATGTAAGAGATATCCTTTTGGAATACAGGAATCTGAAATTTGACGGTGTGGTAGCAACGGATGACGGCCTTGCTATCGGCGTATTGAAATACGCAAAAGTAAAAGGCATTTCGATACCCGATGAGCTTTCCGTAACAGGATATAATGACTCTGATTTTGCTGTGTGCTGTGAACCGGAGCTGACGTCGGTTGACAGTAAACTGGGAACATTGTGCAAAATTACAATCGATAATATGCTTGCATTGCTGGAACAAAAGGAAGTAATCGAACAAAAGACTTATGTTCCATGTGAAATCATAAAGCGATGCACAACAGATTTTTAAATTAATAAAAGCAGACTTTAAACTGATAAAAAGCAGATTCTTGATCTGATAAAAAACAGACTTTTTGTGATGATGCGGTTTCGATATGAATGACATTGTCTTTACGGAGTCTGTTTTTTAGCTTGGAATTCGATAAGACGCCACTTTTATAAGTGGTAACTTATAAGAAATGCCAATGGCATTCTTGAATGTATTAATGTATTATTATGATAAAAATCTGACAACAAACAGAATATGAAAGATATACAGAAACCAGAAAGGGAGGATTAAAGGATGGAAGCGGAGAAAAGCGTAAATATTGAAAATATTAACAGCAGCGGGCAGAATGAAACCTGTATGAAGCGAAATCATGCCTCCAAAGAGCTGGCAGCGCACGGAACACTGGAATTTCCCTGCGCAGGGTATTCCACTTTTTTTACTGACCTTGATGACTGTACGATTCCCTGGCACTGGCATGAGGAAATCGAGATTCTGTATATCAAAAAAGGAAGCGTGAGACTGCAGATTCCAGGCAAAAGCTTTTATCTGAATCAGGGCGAGGGAGCGGCCGTCAGCTCGAATGTTCTGCATTTTCTGAAGGCAGAAGCCTATTGCGAGCTGTATTCACTGGTCTTTCATCCAATGTTAGTCATGGGAAATGAAGAATCTGTATTTGCCAGAAAATATATGAAGCCGCTTCTGGAAAATGGGGTTTTTGACGGCTGCTGTTTTACATGGGAAGAACAGGGAAGCTATGAAGCGAAGTTTGTCGCGGCATTTGAAGCCCTGATGTCGGGGAAGACAGGCTATGAATTTTCGGTTCGGAATTATTTATCGGAAATCTGCTGCCTGCTGTATCGGAAATTTGAGAAAAATCTGGATGAAAATTCATTTGAAGCGAATCTTGACAGCGAACGCATTCAGAAAATGCTCCAATATATTCATAAGCATTTCGCAGAAGAGCTGACGGTGTCGCAGATTGCAGGTGCAGCAGATATTGGAAACCGTGAATGCCTGCGCTGTTTTCAGCGTATGATACAGATTTCACCGATCCAATATCTGCTGAAATACCGGATCATGCAGAGCGCCTCGCTGCTGGCGAAAAATCCGGCCTATAATATTTCAGATATCGCCAGCCAGTGCGGATTTGACAGCCCAAGTAATTTCTCACAGATGTTTAAACGGTTTTACAGATGTTCTCCCCGTGAGTACAGAAAACACAGGATAACGGCAGATTTACAAAAGAACGGAGATAGAAGATATGCCATTTCTAATGATACGAAATGATATTACAAAGGTACAGGCGGATGCAATCGTAAATCCGGCAAAATATATTATTCATACTTTCCAGTACATTGTAACGATCGTTGTGGTAATTGTTTCACGGACAATTCCGTTCATCTCAATTGAGGAAAGATAATCCCGGATTATCTGTTCTTCTCCTACAGTAACTTCTTTTTGAAGTTTGGCTCTGTCAATACACCATGCGCAGGCATTTTCCAGCGTTTTTTCCGGGTGCCAGATTTCCTGATGGTAGAATACCTGCGGTTCGTAGCCCTGAAGCCACAGGCAGGCAAAGACATTTACAATATCTTCATCTGTCTGCTGATGCCAGTCGGGAAGACCGATTAATGACAGCGCCGTATCCAGAACCTGGTCATGGCGTCTGGTGTTTTTCTGAAAGTAGCAAAGATTGCGGGAACACTGTATCATTTTGTCAAAGGTGCTGTAATTGCAGACGGCAGGCGTCATTTTGGCGAATACGAGATCAAAATTTCTGTAATAACCGGCTTTGCGGATATCCAGTGCATCCCAATCCAGGCAGGAAAAGGACACATTCGACAGACCAAGCTCATCCTTCTGTCTCTTTGCCGTCTCGATCATAGATGAGGAGAGGTCAACGCCCACTGCGGAGCCGACATACGGAGCCAGCGCAAGAGAGTACGAACCCGAGCCGCAGCCGATATCCAGACAGCTCATATTCTGATTCAAATCTGCGGTATCAGAAATCAGTTTTAAGAATGAGTTTGTCTGAAAATCAGGAAGCGGTTTTTTGGCATAATCAGAAGAAGCCCTGTCCCATATGCGAGCCATGATTTCCGGATCCGGCCGGTTATTCCAGTTGTTTTTTAAATACTCCAGATTCATAAATTACCTCCATAGCAGAATATTTTCGTCAGCTGTTTTGCATTTCTGAGGCTATTATCTCATGAATGAAGGAAAATAGAAAGATGCAATAGAGAGCTTGTTTTTTCTGATGTTTAAATGTGCTGATCCGGACGCCGTGAAACAGGGTGGCAGAATCCGTCACTCCGGTTCTCTCATCGGAAGTTGCTAGTCATTCATCTTGCTTGCGCATCTGTCGCGGGCAACTCGGAAATGTACTTGATGTACATTCCCTCGGACATTGCCCGCTAAAAATCCCGTTCTGAAAACGGGATTTTTACAGCTGCTCCAGCAGTCTGAATGCCTGCCAACTTCTCGATTTGTTCACAGTCGTTCCTTGATTCTGCCACCCTGTTTCACGGCTGTTGGTCTCTTAAATTCAGATGACAGAACTAATTCACATATCCATGACAGTAAAAAGCTACAAAAACCAGCTTGCGTCCCTTGGACATCCCTTCTGCCGAGAAATCTGAATGCTAACTACCGAAGTTTTCCTGGCGGGGCCTGATATTTGTTTTTAAATGCCCGGTAAAAGGCAGAGTAATTTCGAAATCCGCTCTGGTAGCAGGCGTCTGTTACAGAAGAACCGTTTTGAATCAGCTGTCGGGCTATAAATAATCGTTTTTCGGTAATATATCTGCCGATGGTAATACCGGTTTCTGCCTTGAACAGGTGCATGATATGAAATCTTGTCAGAAAAAAGTGTTCTGCAATTTGTTCAATATCGAGATCTTCTGTAATGAATTCATTGATATATTCGATGATGTTCAGCACGGTATGGTTAAAATCAGAAGCGTGAACCAGAAGACTGCTGTGGCAAAGCAGCGAACGGTTTAGCAGGATCAGATATTCCATGAACTTTATCCTCCGATACAAGGATGCGGCAAATTCCTGACTGTGGCAGGCTTTGATAAGTTCCTTATTAAGATTGCTGAAAGCTTCAGCATTAGCTTTGGGCAAAGCGACTGAAACAGGCAAAGTAGGTGAAACGGCTGATGCAGGTGAAACGGCTGGTGCAGGTAAAGCGCCTGAAGCAGATGGAACAGACCGGGTTCGAATCAGGCTGGAATGATTCCGGGCTGCCTGCTCAAAACAGTAAAAAAGATCATATTCACTGTTTTGGAAGGTTCTAAAAAAATCAGGAGACAGATAGATAACAATTCGTTCGTAAGGAATCGTGCTGTGGATGACCGGGCGGTGGATTTCTCCTGCTGACACCAAAACCACATCATCCGGCTGCAGATCAAAATATTTGCCTTCTACGGTATAGCTTACATTTCCGTTCAGAAAAATCAGTATTTTATGAAAATCATGATAATGCAGTTCGAATTCTTTTTTCTCATGGTCAATCAGATAAAACATCCGAAAATCGCTGTGAAGGTAGCCGGTTTTTTGATATGGTTCATGCATTGTTTTTTTGTTGCTCCTTTTGTTTTCTGTTATTTTTATGTTCTATACTTTCAGTATACCGCACTATCTGCAAGATTAACAGCACTAATACGGTTTTTATAAAATATAATGTCTGATAAAATAAAAAAGAAGAGAATAAATAAGGAAG
>JAUNPP010000036.1:0-9452 GCA_030536685.1 Lachnospiraceae bacterium | reverse complement strand
AGAATAAAATAAATGGAGGATTGAACAATGTGTGTAACTTTTCTGAAGTATCATGGTCTGGGAAATGATTATCTTGTATATGACTGTACTCAAAATAACATGAAATTAAGTCCTGAAAATATTCAGATGATCTGCAGCACGAATTTTGGTCTGGCTGCGGATGGAATCCTCATTGGACCGATTATGAAAGAAGATAAAATGCATGTTCAGGTTCTCAATCCTGATGGAAGTGAAGCAAAAAACAGCGGAGACGGGGTTTGCATTTTCGCAAAATATCTGCAGAGCACAGGACTCATAAAAGAAGATAAATTTTGTCTGTATACTCCTGGAGAAGCGGCTTTTCTTTGCTACAATAGCGATACTGCATCCGCAGAAGAAAACTGCGGCAAAGCACCGACCGCAGAGGTTCGCTCTGTTGGAAAACTGATCTTAACAGACGAATTTATCCGTGACAATCGGATTGGAGCATAAAAATGAAAAAAATATATGAAAAACAGGGTGGGATATGATAGAATGGATTCACGGCCTGGTGCTGAAAATATGAAGGAGTGTATGCAGATGGCAATTTATGATGTTTTGGTAGAATCCATTAACCCCTGTGGCGGCGCTGCGCATAGTGAGAAGAAGTTTATCGAAGTTGAAACGGATGATCCGACAGCTTATGTAAGAGAAAATGGTCAGTGGGATATTATAGATTCGACTGAAACCGTTGACGGTGATCATGTGATTACTACAGGTGATGGAAACGGATATATTGTAAAATATATTTTTTCTGAATAGAAAAGTAAAAAAACTAGCGTAGCATACCCCCGGTTCGGCTGAATCGGGGGTATGCTACGCTTAGTTATATTACTTAGTTGTGTTCGGATTATCTTCCTGCAATTGTTTAAGCGCAGCTTTTAATTCTCGGATTTCCTCTTTGTACAACATGTTCTTTCCAAAAAGTTCATTATACTTTTCGTAAGTTCTCCTGGATTTTCTTCTAAGTTTTTCACTCTGTTCATTCCTTGGCGTTCCTGGATAGGAAGGAATATTCTCTATCAGTTCTGCATAAGTGTACGGAATCAGTTCATTTTGATCAGGAGACACTATCTTTTTAAAACCGTCGAACATAGCACGATATACGCTGGTCAGATAATCTTCATCTTTTTCGATGCCCGAAGCGATGGCAGTTTCTACTTTTTCTATTATTTTATCTGCGGTTATATTATTTGCATCCAGAATACGATCCTCATATCCAATAACATTATAAAAACCGTTCACTTTAGAATTCCAGACAATGCCTATTGACGGAACATTTAAAGCGAAAGAAATAATGCTCGGGTGCAGTCGGCATGAAACTACAGCATCATAAGAAGAAATTTTTCCGATCAATGCTTCCGGTGAATTGATATTAAATGCACATTTATTAGGAGCGATGCCGTGCTCTCGGATTAGATAATCCAAAAATGCTTCATCTCCAAAATGTCCGCTTGTTAAGAATTCATAGTCATACCCTTTTTCTGCCAATCCGGTAGCCAGCGATTTCCATAATCTGGCTGCGTCATCTCTTGAAAAGTCAATTTTATTATCTTTAAAACCATTGGAACGCAAAACAAAAATGCCAACCTTCTTCTTTGACTGTTTGGTTTTTCTGTATTCTTCGAAAACTTCCGAAGCAAATACAGCAGGATCGGAAACTTTGTCAGTTAACAGATCTTTATTTGGTTTGAATTCTTTCGGAGAGTTAGAATCATCCCGGGTTGTAATCTGTTTTACACAGTCAAAATTCAATGCCGTTTTTAAACGTTGACATTTTTTATTGTTTTCATCATATCCTTCTGCATCGAAAACGGAAAAAATAATTGGTTTATTATATTTTTGGGCAATTTCCAAAGTAACAGATATCCGCTCGTAGGAAGACTGATACTGATAATTAAACATGGAAGCTCCGCAAAGGAATACAATGTCGGTATTTTTTATTGCATCTTCAGCTGTTTTTAACAATGCAGGGTCCTTTGTTGCAATATATTTCTGAGGAACAATGGATGCCGCACGACTGTTAAGCTCATAATTCTCGCTTCCCAGATTTTTCATAACTGTCTTTATTAAGGCGATATCGCATGCTTCAATTACCTGATCTCCAACATTATCGGAATCTCTGTTTGTCAAAAGTAAAATTTTGCAGAACTTTTTATCTGGAGTTTTTTGCACACAGTATTTGGTAGCAGATCCGGACGCTGCTTTGTCAGCTTTCCTGTACTGCATATTTTTTTCAAAAAGTTCATTATATGTTGAATAAATTCTTCTGAACTTTCTTTTTAGTTTCTCACCTTGTTCTCCTGCGGTAGTTCCGGAATAAGGGGGGATATTCTGCAGCAGTTCCTCATAGGAATAAGGGAGAAATTCGCTGTGCTCAGGGCGCAAAATCTTTTGGAATCCATAGAACATGGCATTATACACGCTTGCCAGATAATCAATGTCCTTGTTGATTCCCTGCTCGATAGCAGATTCCACTTTCTCTATAATTTTTGTAGAAGTTATACCATTGATATCAATAATACGATCTCCGTATCCGATACTCTCATAAAAACCGTTTACTTTAGAATTCCAGACAATACCGACAGACGGCACATCCAGAGCAAATGAAATAATACTCGGGTGTAACCGACATGAGATTACAGCATCATAAGAAGAGATTTTTCTGATCAATATTTCAGGTGAATTAATGTTAAATACACATTTTTTGATATTTATTCCATGCTCTCTGATTAGATAATCTAAAAAAGCCTCATCTCCAAAATGTCCGCTCGTTAAAAATTCATAATTGTATCCTTTTTCAGTTAGATCCGCAGCCAGAGATTTCCATAAGGCAGCAGCCTCATCCCTTGAAAAATCAATTTTATTGTCTGTAAAACCATTGGAACGCAGAACAAAGATGCCGACTGTTCGCTTTTTGTTCGCCTTTGGAGTTGCTTTGAATCCCTCGAAAACTTTGGAAGTAAATACAGCAGGATCAGAAACTTTATCAATCAGCATATTTTCATTTTGTTTGAATTTTTTTAGAGATTCAAAATCGTCCCGGGTTGTAATTTGTTTTACACAGTCAAAATTCAAATTCTTTTTTAAACGTTGACATTTTTTATTGTTTTCATCATATCCTTCTACACCGATAGCTGAAAAAATAACAGGTTTATTATATTTTTGGGCAATTTCCAAAGTGACAGATGTCTGTTCGTAGAAAATCTGGTACTGATAATTAAACACGGGAGCTCCGCCAAAGAATACAATGTCGGTATTTTTTATTGCAGTTTCAGCTGTATTTAACAATGCAGGATTCTTTGTCGCAACATATTTCGGAGAAACAATGCCTATCGCACGACTGTTGATTTTATAGTCATGGCTGGGTATATTCAGATTTTTCATAACAGTTTTTATTAAAGCAATATCACACGCTTCAATTACCTGATCTCCAACATTATCGGAGTCTCTGTTTGTTAAAAGAAGAATTTGATAAACTTTTCGCTCTGAGGGGGCGTGCTGATTCGAGCGTTCTGTAGGGGCGATATTCTTTCTTATCTTTTTCCATATGGATGCGATCTTCATTTTTCTCTCCTTTTTTGCCTTTACCTTTAATTTACAGGTTTTGTTCACAGACTGTACCAATTGATTTTCACAGTCTTTTACCTCTGCTTCAACGGTTCACAACAAAATTGGTGAACTTAGCTGATAAATGCAAAAAACAATCTGATTACAAAACCTTAACTTGACCGAACTGTTGGCTGTTGATAAAATCATATTAACCGATTTGGTCGAAAGGGGAATATTCGTTATGGAAGAAATCGTTCGGGTACAGGGATTAAAGAAGAGCTTTGGAAAGTTTATGGCACTTCATGATGTGTCTTTCTCGGTAAATGCAGGAGAGGTTTTGGGATTTATCGGGCCAAATGGCGCAGGCAAGTCCACCACTATCCGTATTTTGCTGGGCAGCATTAACCGAAATGCAGGGGAAGCGCGGATTTTCGGTAAGGATGTCTGGAAAGACAGTATTGCGATTCATGAAAAGATATCGTATGTGCCGGGAGAGGTTGCACTTTGGGGGAATCTGACAGGCGGTGAAATCATTAATCTTTTGATGAAGCTGCATGGAGGCGGAGATTTAAAGAAACGGGATGAGCTGATTCAGAGATTTGAACTGGACACGAGAAAAAAGGCAAAAACCTATTCAAAAGGAAACCGGCAGAAGGTCGGATTGATCGCAGCGTTATCTGTAGATTCTGATCTCTATATTTTTGACGAGCCCACAAGCGGTCTGGATCCTCTGATGGAAGTTGTTTTTCAGGAGGAAGTGGAAAAAATCAGAAATAACGGAAAAGCCGTGCTGCTTTCCTCTCATATTTTAAGTGAAGTAGATCGTCTGGCTGATAAGGTAGCAATCATCCGACAGGGAAAGGTGGTGGAAACCGGTTCTCTGGAGGAATTAAGACATCTGACAAGAACTTCTGTAACATTGGTAACGGAAGGAGACGTGGCACAGATGGCAAAAACAGAGGGTGTACATGATTTTGTCCGAAAGGGAAGTCTGGCAACCTTTTCAGCAGATGAACAGTATATGAATTCCATTCTCCTGGAAGCCTCCAAACTGGGAGTGAAACGGTTTGAAGCAGTTCCGCCGACACTGGAAGATTTGTTTATGCGTCATTATGAGGCTTAACATAAGGAGGAGTTAAAAATGAGAGAAGAGTTCACACATTGGAGTGTGTTATTTAAACAATATATGAAAAGAGACTGGAAGCTGATCCTTTTCTGGGTTTTGGGACTGGGAGGTTTTGCCGGCGGATTTCTTCCTGCTTTTGAGGAGATTGGAAAAGGGAATGGTTTGATCGGATTGTACGAGACGATGAAAAATCCGGCGATGATTTCGCTGTGCGGACCGACACCTGTTCAGGAGGCCGCAGAGTATACCGTTGGAGCGATGTATGGCCATTTAATGCTTCTGTTTACGGGCCTGATCGCGATGCTGGTGGCAGCGGTTCACGTTGTAAGCCATACAAGAAAAGAAGAGGAGAGCGGGCTGACAGAATTTGTCTGCTCCTACCGGGTTGGAAGACATGCGTCCTCCGTTGCTCTTTTAGCGGAAGAAATTGTAATTCATGTGCTGATAACGATATTTTCTGCAGTTTTGCTGTTGGTGTTTGATGTGGAATCTGTAACTGCAGGCCCTGCATTTTTATTTGCCGTCTGTGTGGGAATCGCGGGTGTTATGGGAGCGGCGATTGCTCTTGTAATGGCTCAGATCATGCCATCCTCTGCAGGTGCGACAGGGGCTTCGCTTGGTATGATCGGTGTGCTTTATGTACTTCGCGCAGGTACGGATATCAGCAATCTGGATTTATCAATGTGGAATCCCATGGGATGGATCTATCTGACGTATCCATTTACCAAAAACCGCACAGCGCCGCTTTTTTATGCAGCTGCTTTCTGTGTCGCTGTGATCTTGATCGCATTTGCGCTGGAAAGAGGCAGAGATATGGGTTCTGGTTATCTGCCGGAAAAAACAGGCCGCGGAAACGTAAAGAAATCTCTGTTATCAGTTCCGGGACTTCTGATTCGCCTCAATCGCAGCATGGTTCTGGGCTGGGTACTCACTTTTCTGATTCTTGGTGCGGTTTATGGTTCAATTTACGGTGATATGGAAACCTTTCTTGGTGGAAATGAGCTCATTCGTGCCATGTTTACAGCAGGAGGCATTTCGGTTGAAGCATCGTTTACGTCTACTATCCTTGTAGTATTGGGTGGTCTGGCAGCAATTGTTCCGGTAGTGGTTGTAAATAAGCTTTTCACGGAAGAATCTTCTGCCCGCCTTGGCCAGGTTTCCGCTACAAGGGTCAGCAGAGCAAAACTCTACTGGGTAACGATGGGAATTGCCGTTTTTTCCGCAGCGCTGGCTCTTTTTGCCGCAGCAGGAGGTCTTGGCGGCGCAGCTCTTTTGGTGATGGAAAAAAGCGAGCTTGAAATGACGGATTTCCTTTTGGCGGGTATGAATTATCTTCCCGCAGTCCTTTTCTTCGCCGCACTCTCAGCCCTGATGCTCGGATGGCTTCCAGCCTTTGGAAAGGCTGTCTATATCTATATTGGTTATGCCATTATGCTGAATTATTTTCAGGGACTTCTCGATTTACCCGAGTGGTTTGAAAATACAGCCGTTTTAAGCTGGATTCCACGGATGCCGATGGATGAATTTGATGGTATGGTTTTTGCTGTAGTAACGGTTCTGAGCCTGGTTATTATGGTGATCGGATATCTGGGTTACAGGAAGCGCGATATGGTAGAGAGGATATAAAGTGCTGGTTTTTGCAGCTTTTACTGTCATAAAGTGCTGATAAAAAGATGTCAAAAAACAGGAGTTATATAAATTCTATCTATATAACATGTAAAAAACTGGTAAAAATTTATTGGACAGCAGAAAACAGGGCAGTTATACTTGATTTGTAAATATACCGTCTGAATGGTATTTTTTTAAAGGAAAGCACCTGTCAGGTGTTACTTTTAAAAGGAAAAGGAGTGCGGAAAATGAAAGTAACAATGAAAAAGTTAACGGCTCTGTTATTTTCTCTGATGCTTGTGATGTCATTTGTTTTATCAGGATGCAGTGCAGATTCAGGAAAAAAAGAGGACAGTACTGAGGCACCTCAGAGTACGGATGCTGCAGGAAACGAGGAAGATGGAAAAAAAGCAGAAGACGGAAAGGATGAATTCCAGTCACAGATTCTGTTTTGCGGTTCTTCTTCACTGGCACCGATTATGGCTTCTATCGGAAGTTCCTTTACAGATGAATATGTAACCTGGGATAAGGTAGATCCTTCATTTCCTGCCGAGAATATTTCTGTTTATGTAGCTCCCGGCGGTTCAGGCGTTGGCGTGAACAGTGCGCTGGAAGGAAGCTGCGACTTTGGTATGGTAGCACGTACCGTAAAGGATGAAGAAAAAGCAAAGATGAGCAAGGATTATAAGGAATATGTTATGGCAGCAGATGCTTTAACAGTTTCTGTGAATAAAGAAAATCCTGTTTGCAAAGTAATAGACGATATGTCAACGGATATGATCCGCAGAATTTTTGCGGGTGAAGTTACAAACTGGAAAGATGTGGATGCCAGTCTTCCGGATCAGGAAATTGCAGTCTATATCCGTGATTTATCCGGTGGCGCATATGAGGTTTTCCAGAAATCCGTTATGGGTGAATCTGAAATCACTGCCAGCGCAACACAGTGTCCTTCCATGGGCGCTTTAGGTGAGGCGATTGCCGGTAATAAATGGGGAATCGGATATGCATCTTATGGCGTTTACAATCAGAATAAGGATAAGCTTCAGGCGATGAAGGTGGATGGCACAGAACCTTCAGAAGAAACAATTATCGGAGGAAAATACAGCATTCAGAGACCGCTGTTATTTATTACCAATTCTGAAGTTTCTCCCGCTGAGCAGGCATTTATTGACTATGTTTATTCTAAGGCAGGTGCAGACGCAGTTGCAGCGAATGGATATATCTCAACGATGGATATTAAGTAACAGTCAGCGTAAAGGATGACTATAATAAATAATTATTGAGCAGATGAAATATTTATACGGAGCCGGCAGAAATGCCGGCCGTTTTCTAATTACGGCAGCAGCATTTATGACAGCGCTTCTGCTGGGGTTTATTATATTGTTTATTGTAAAGGAAAGTCTGCCTCTGTTTCAGGAGATTTCCTTGTGGGAATTTTTGTCCGGCGATGTATGGAAACCGATCAGTTTTACAAAGACACCGCCTTCTTTTGGAATCCGGAATCTGATTCTCAGCACTCTGTATGTTTCTCTGCTTGCAACCGGAATTGCATTGCTGATCAGCATTGGAACAGCCTTGTGGCTTTCCTGTGCGGCAGGCCCGGTGGTGCGTATGGTGATGTACGCCCTGATCGACCTGCTTGCAGGAATTCCGTCGGTGGTTTACGGTTTTGCAGGCCTTATGCTTTTGGTGCGCTGGTTTCAGGCTGCGGGACAAACATCAGGAGAGTCGGTGCTGACTGCTGCTTTGGTTCTTGCAGTCATGCTGCTTCCCTATATGATTTCTCTGTGCAGCGACGCGATGCTGCGAATCAAAGAGCGGTATTTTCCGGCAGCGAGAAGCCTGGGAGTGGACAAATGGTACATTGCAGCAAGTCTTATCCTTCCGCTTGCCGGGAAAAGTATTCTGCTCAGTATGGTTCTGGCTCTTGGCCGGGCGATGGGAGAGACTATGGCGGTTATGATGGTTATTGGCAACTCCAATGTATTTCCCACCCTTTTGGGAAAAGGTGAAACAATCGCGGCGGCAATTGCACTGGAAATGGGAACCGCAGTTCAGGGAAGTACTCATTATCATGCTTTATTTGCCATGGGGCTGGTACTGATAGTTCTGCTTTGTCTGATACAGGCTGTTATCACCGTGATAAAAGAACGATTATTTATACAGCTGGGAATTCGGGAGAGATCAGATTGAGAGCGAGAAGCGGAGCAGGAAACAGAGTGAGAAGCAGAGTGAGAAGCGGAAAATTAAGGAAGGGGCAGATGGATGAAGTTGTTTTCAAAATGTATTAAATATTTGTCCGGGCTGAGTTGTATCCTGGTAACAGGGTTAATTCTGTTCCTGTTTGGCTTTATATTTTACCGGGGAGCAGGCGTAATCTCTGTAAAGTTTCTCACGGATGTTCCTAAAGGCGCCATTATCGGATCTGAAGGCGGAATCTTACCGGCAATCATCGGAAGTCTGATGTACACGGGAACCGCTCTGCTTACAGCTGCAGTTCCTTCTTTTTCACTGGCACTTTATCAGGTATATTACCAGAAAAACAGACTGGGCAGAACTTTTTTTAAAATTATTATCCAGTGTATCTCGGGAATCCCCTCCATTGTATTTGGAATGTTCGGATACAGCTTTCTTGTACTTTTTCTTGGATGGGGGCGCTGTATCTTGTCAGGAGGCGTCACTCTGGGACTGATGATTATTCCTTTTATTGAAATTCGTTTGGAAAATGCTATGCGTCAGCAGCCGGCTTTACTTGCAGAGCAGTCAGCCGCACTGGGTGTTTCCAGCTTTTATATGATTCGTCATCTGATAATCCCCTGTATTTTCCCGGAAATCATTTCAGCATTTTTATTAGGAGGATGCTATGCAATGGGAGCAGCCGCTCCGCTTATTTTTACTGGCGCTGTCGTAAATGCACCGGTAACTACGGATCTCATGAGTCCGGCTATGGCGCTTCCGAACCATCTGCATTCTCTGTTAACCCAGGGCATCTCAACAGAAAATGCTTACGGAACGGCGTTTGTGCTGATGCTGTTGGTATTGGTTGTGAATCTGGGAAGTACTTTTTATGCAAGAAGGAGATCGTTAAAGTGGAAAACGAGAAAAATATAAAGAAAAATAAGGAAAAAGATATAGAGAAAAATACAGG
>JAUNPP010000191.1 GCA_030536685.1 Lachnospiraceae bacterium | reverse complement strand
TCGCATCCTGTACTTTAAGGACGGACATATTATTTCTGAATTGAAGCGGTGCAACAGGGATCGCCGGGACTTCTATGAAGAAATCATGCTGGAATCTGCAAGACAGGATAAAAAGCGATAAGGGGGGCGATTCCATGAAATTATCTGCCATAGCCTTAAAAAATCTGAAACGGAACTTTTCTTTCTATTCCCTGTACCTGTTTTCCGTTTCCTTTGTCCTGATGATTTATTTCTGCTTTACCTCCTTTTCCATGAACCAAGTAATTATGGAAAAAATATCTTCGGATGGTCGAGTGGAAACTATGTGCCGAACCGTCGCAGTATTTATTATGGCTTTTGTGATTTTCTATATGTTCTATTCCAACAATTTTTTTATGCGCAGACGGATGCGTGAATTAGGAATTTATTCCTTGCTGGGGTATCGAAAATCTGCGATGTTAGGGCTTCTGACCTTTGAAAACATCTTTATTTGTTTTGGAGGTATGGTTCTTGGCATTCTGGCAGGCAGTGTTCTCCACAAGGGAGTTATCGCTGGCATCGTGGCACTGTTAGGAATTACCATAGACCAGGCTGCAATCCCTTTGATTTATCCATCGGCGATAAAGTCAATCCTGTCTTTTGTTGTTGTCGTTTTGATTACATTGACATTATCGAATGCAAGGCTGCTTCAAAAGTCCACTCTGCTTGATTTGGTACGGCTGGAAAAGAAAACAGAAAAACCGATTCGGGTTCATTTTATCACTGCATTTATAGGATTATCATGCCTGCTCTGCGGCTATGGACTTGCCCTTGATATGATGCGGGGAAAGAAATCTGTTTGGTACACCATCGGCTTTTCTCCTATTGCATTGCTGACAATGCTTTTGGTCGTTGCAGGAACCGTATTTTTTATTTATTCTTTCTTACCCTACGTCTGCCAGAAAATCAGGCAGAAGGAACGTTCTCTTTATAGAACAAATACCATTATCGTAGTTCCGAAGTTTATGCACCGCATCCGTTCCAATGCAAAGTCCTTAATTCTGCTGATTCTATTATCAGCCGGAACATTGGCAATTTTAGGAGCAACAGTATTATCCGTGTGGTATCCTCTGGCGGCTCTGGAGCGGATTATTCCATCTGCTATGGAGTACCGAATCACAGATGATGCGGAAAAACAAAGCTCGTTAGACGCACTGGATCAGGCAATCGGCAGTGAAGCATACCAAAGCCATGAAACCGCTCTACTAAAAGTAACTGCAACATCAGAAAATCTCCCGGTGGAATATAATATTAGTGCAGAAAAAGGTCGTATTCCGGGATTTGAATGTATGAGTCAGTCGGACTATTTTGCACTTATGGAATTACAGGGGAAAGCACTGCCCTTCAAGGAGCTTGGAGATAATGAATGCGTTCTGATAAAATACCGCCCAGATACAGAGCACGCCGATGTTGGCGCCAAATACACATTGATAGCAGCCGAAACTCCTGTTTCAACTGTTACTGTCAGAGAAACCAGCCTGCAAAATGCGCTGGGCTTTGGAAACAGCGTTGGGACTTTGGTCGTTTCCGATACCGTGTACCATGCCCTGAATCAGATGAATCCTGAGAAAATTCGAGTAGTCAGTATTGATGGTGAAAATATGCGCTCCAATGAAAAAGCATATCTTGCACTGAAAGCAGTCATGCCAGAGAATCCTTATCTGGTATCGGCATGGCAGCGGCAGGATGAATTGATTCGGGAAAACAGTTCGACCTTTTTACTGATTTGTTTTGCAACAATCATTTTCCTGATTGCAACCGGAAGTATTTTATTTTTTCAAAATATATCTGCGGTCTCCTATGATAAATCTGATTATGAGATTATGCAGCGAATGGGGTACAATGAGCGCATGATAAAAAAATCTGTGCGGCGGCAAGTCCAGATATACTATATCATTCCCTATATAATAGGCTTGCTGCACAGCATTTTTGCCATTACCTGTTACAAGTCAGCCCTCATGGATGACTTGCTTGGAAAAAGCAGTGCTGTCTTAGTTCCGGTTCTGTTCTCGATTGCAGTGTTTTCTGCCATCTATGCGATTTATTATCAACTAACCAAACATTCCTGTTATAGAATTGCCTTAAATTGAGGATAGCGGCTGGTATCCGAATGGGTACCAGCCGCTTAGCTATTCATAAAGATTTAAGATTCACAAACTTGAACTGATAAGCAAATGACAGTACAATGAAAACGGATGGAGGTGGAGACATGAAAAACGCATACTTTTCCCGGCAGATATTTTTCGTTTTCAATCAATTTGCTATCATCTGCTATCTTGGATATATGGCAGTACAGAATGATTATATCGGACAAAACTTCCTGATTCATTTTCTGCTGCTTTCACTCCTGATTTTTGACGCCGAATACATTTCATATAAAAATGTGAAGAATAACAAAACCTTAAACCACTTTGCCCTGTTGCTGTTGCTGCTGGGATGGCAATTTCTGCTGTATCTTTTTGATTTTCGTCCACTATCAGATACAGTATCAACCGTGTTGCTCCCAGTGTGTTTCTATCAGTCGATCTATTTTGTGCAGGTATTCTTATTTCAAGAATCCGCCTACCGGGGACAAAAAACGCTGCTTGCATTTTTGAAAGCAACCTGTATCATGGCTGTCCTCTGCTTTTTTCTTTCAGACCGGGCTTTTTTTGCTGCCTATCAAATACAAGTCTTATTCTCAACGGTTGCCCTTATCGTTGCAGGCATCATTCAGAGAAAACGGATTGCTTTTGTAGCAAAAAGCCAAAGAAAGTGGCTGCTCTTTTCCGGTGTATTGGTCTTTCTACCGCTTATATGCTATATTACTGCGTTCCACAAAAACGCTGCATATTTGGAAAACCTGGGGAGCTACATTCCTGTTATGCTTACCTTTGTCACTATTCACAATATCGTTTTTCAATATCGCCCACAGCAGGCGCAGTTTTTAGCTCTGCCAGGAGGGAATCTTGCCCTTCTCGCCTTTGTTGGGCTGGCAGGATTTTTTGGTATCGCATACCTTTTCAAAATTCCTCTTATGGCAATTTTCATGGGTATCCATATTGCAATGCTATTGGTACTTATTTTCAATGTGCTTCTATATGTACGAGTTTGCAGCCATCCAACAGATTATAATAACGCCGCAGATCGGCAGCATTTCTATGCCTATTCGCTGGAACAGATTAAGCGGGAAGAAAAACTGAGAAAAGACTTTTCAAACTATCTACATGATGATATTTTACAAGACCTGCTTTCTATCAAAAACATGATACGCAAAGCAGAACAGCCGGAAGTAAAACAGCTGCTACTTGATACGTTGACGGAATTAAATTCCTCCATCCGATTTCAGATGCAAAGCTACCATCCAACTCTGATAAAAAGTTTAACTTTGAAAGAAAATATTCAAAGCCTGCTTGATTCGTTGAGTGACAATCATTCCGCCGCAATTCGGTTGGATTGTGATGCTGACATTTTTCTTGTAGAACCATACAATATGCTGGTCTACCGCATGATAAAAGAACTTACAACAAATGCATTAAAACACGCTGGTGCAACAGTAATCTGTGTTTTGTTGATACAGGAAAACGGACATATTACACTAAAAGTAACGGATAATGGGAAAGGCTTCAAGCCTTATACCTATCAGGCCGGCACACACCAAGGACTTTCTTCCATCAGGGAACAGGTCAGCTTATTAAACGGAACCATGAATATCCACCCGACTGCTGGCGGAGGAACAACCATTACGATTTCCATGCCTATGAACGGAGGTGATTCCTATGAAAGTTTTATTAGTCGATGACCATGCCCTTTTCGCAAAGAGCCTTTCCATCGCCTTGTGCGATTTCCCGGAAATTGAACAGTTCTCCAGCACAAAAGATATTCAGAATCTGGAAGAACTGATTGCCGAAGAACTGCCGGATATTCTGTTGATTGACATTAACTTAGGCGGGCTGGCAGACGAGGACGGACTAATGCTCACACAGCATTTATTAAAACACTTCCCAAAACAAAAAATCATCATTCTCTCTGGCTATAATCTTCCTGTCTATCGCAAAGAGGCGAAGCGGATTGGAGCAAAAGGATTTGTTAGTAAAGATGTAGAACCTGACGAACTTCTTCGTATTTTGCTTATGGTTAAAGATGGAGCAACACACTTCCCAAGAGAAGATGTGTTTGTAGAAGATCTGACAGAAGGCGAAAAAAAGGTTCTTGAATT
>JAUNPP010000190.1 GCA_030536685.1 Lachnospiraceae bacterium | reverse complement strand
AATTAATTCACAGGAGGTAATATATTATGTCAGCAAACGTAGAAACAATGTTTTAGACAAGAGAAAAACCATGGCATGGACTGGGGACAATGGTAATGGAGGCACCGACCTCCGCAGCCGCCCTGTCTCTTGCAGGACTGGAAGGTAATTCAGAAACCGCTTATGACGGTGGATTCTCTTCCGGTTCCGGGATTTAAAGCAAACCTCCGGGACAGCGATAACCGCGTCCTCGGAGTAGTTACAGATCGATACAAGGTTGTTCAGAATGTTGACGCCTTCGCCTTTACAGATTCACTGCTGGGCGAGGGCGTTACTTATGAGACGGCGGGCAGCCTGCAGGATGGACGGCGCACCTGGATTCTGGCAAAGTTACCGCAGAAGTACATCATCAGCGGAGATGAGATTACTCCGTATCTGGTACTTATGAACAGCCACGATGGAACCGGAGCTATCAAGGCAGCAATGACACCGATCCGTGTGGTCTGCCAGAATACGCTGAATCTGGCACTTTCTACAGCAAAGAAAACGTGGTCAACGAACCATGTGGGGAATACTCAGCAGTTTTCCATTCACGTTGAGGGAAGAAAAACGCTCTGATCGGATAAAGCCTTCTGCTTTTGCGATAGAATCCTTCAAAGATGCGGCCATTTTCAGATAATCATCCATTTTTCCGTCTTTAACAGTTACTTCAAACAGCACAATTACATTCTCCATTCTTTATTCCTCCATTGTCAAAAACTTTACATTAAATCAATTTAGTCAAATACATATAGTCCTAGATATGCGACACAATTCGCACCCGGATTGTAATCCCACCCCAACATATCTGTTAATTTTTGCACATGAACACAGTACGCAGATATACTGGATGCTTTCAACTCCGGAAATCTGCACGGCTTTTGCTCCAACATTGCACATGTTTCACAAAGGGAACATCCTCCACCTGCTGTCATGAAGCCACCGGAATATTCCTTTGGCATAGGAGTTTCACCTTGCCGGTGGTCTTTTTTTATTTCTGCCAGCAAGGCTTTCGAAACCATAAATAAAATATCGAGAGCCTGATATGCATTAGGGCTGAGGATACATATATTGCTCAATTTCTGATTTTTAGAAAAGCAGTATCAGTACCCTTTCTTTAATGCACCCTTTTTCGGGCTGAAGATCAGGGAATGTACTATCCGGGCAATCTCCTCTGCTCTATTCCGCAGCAGGCGGAAAACCAGAAAAGACTTTTGTCTGTGATTGGAGAACTGAGTGAAATTGCAAAGAATCTCCGCTAAAATTCATTACATAAAAACGTGCGGTTGCACAAAAAATAGGAATGAATATTGAAGAGCAATCCGTTCTATGCTAAAATGATATTACTAAAAAGTGTGCAATTGCACAAAAAAAGGGAGTGCTACCATGGATATTAAGAGAGACGCTTATCTGCAGCAGTTGATTGAGCGAAAGAATAACGGTATGATAAAGGTAATTACGGGCATTCGCAGATGCGGAAAGTCCTTTTTACTCTTTAACATTTTTAAGAGCCACCTTCTGGAAAACGGTGTTGACGCAGAACACATCATTGAGATTGCGCTGGATGGAATTGAAAACGAGGAGTTGCGAGATCCCAAGGTGTGTTTCCGCTATATCAAGGAGGAAATGAAGGATTCCGGTAGATATTACCTGCTTCTGGATGAAGTTCAGTTTATGCCCCGTTTTGAAGAAGTATTGAACAGCCTGCTTCGTATTAGTAACATTGATGTTTATGTGACTGGCAGCAACTCTAAATTTCTTTCCAGCGACATTGTGACTGAGTTCCGTGGCAGAGGCGATGAAGTCAGAATTTATCCCCTCTCCTTTGCAGAATTTTATTCTGCTTATGATGGTGACTACGACGATGCCTGGAATGATTATATGACCTACGGGGGACTTCCGCAGATTGCTGGCTTTCAGAATGATCGGCAGAAAGCAGAATATTTGAGAAACATCTTTGCCAATGTATATCTGAAGGATGTTATTGAAAGAAATAAACTTCAAAGCGTAGATGAAATTGGTATTCTGATGGATGTGCTTGCGTCTGCAATCGGTGCACCGACCAATCCGTCAAAAATTGCAAACACTTTCGCCAGTGAACGCCAGATGAATTATACCAACAAGACGATTTCTCATCATATCGATCTATTAGCGGAAGCATTTCTGATTTCCAAAGCAAGTCGATATGACATCAAAGGAAGAAAACACATTGGAGCAAATCTGAAATATTATTTTACCGATTTGGGTCTCAGAAATGCCCGTTTGAATTTCAGGCAACAGGAATCGACCCATATCATGGAGAATATCGTTTATAATGAGTTACTTCTCCGTGGCTACAATGTGGATGTTGGCGTTGTCGAAGTGTATGATAAGGACAAGGAAGGAAAGCGAATCCGAAAGCAGCTGGAGGTTGATTTTGTTGTAAACCGAGGAAGTCAGCGTTACTATATTCAGGCAGCCTACGATATGACTTCAGAAGAAAAACAGGTGCAAGAGTTCAATTCTCTGCGTAACATTCCAGATTCATTCAAGAAAATTGTCATTGTCAATGGCACTAAGAAGCCCTGGCATAATGATGAAGGATTTGTCATTATGGGAATGAAGTATTTTCTGTTGAATGCAGATAGCCTGGAATTTTAAGAAGTAAAGACAGGAAACAAGAGCAATAAAACGAAATAACGTCCAGATAGCGTCTTTGAAGAAACTCAGAGGCGCTTTTCTTTTACCCAAAATCAATAATCAAGGAGGATTAACACATGAATTTTGATCAATTTATAGAGGAAGTAATGTAAACGCCAAGTGTTGAACTACCCTAACACTTGACGCCTACGATTTAGATAAACGTTAGATTGCGTGCTGTCTGGCTTCGATATACAAATCAATATCTTCTATAATGTATTTTTCACCGGTAGTGTGCAGCGCTTCAAAGCAGGAATAGATATATTCCCACACACGGTATTTTGTGAATAGTTCAGAGACCTGCTTTCCGGTTAAATTTTTTGCAGATTTATACTGCTCGACACAGTAAATCAAGAAATTACCTTCTTTACTCATAATCATGCCTCCTCTGGGAATGTAAATGTGCCGCTCTTCTTTTCTTCATCAAACATGTTGAACAGGGTTAAAGGACTGGGATGCCACAGCTTTGTATCTTCTTGTTCCAGGAACGAATACACCGTAGATTCATAAAACTCTCTGGAAGCAGTTACTTCATTCATATGGATAATTTTCTGTAATGAAGTGGATTACCTGTGGAATCAGAAGTGTCAACATAGCCTCAAACTTTTGCTTGTCCATTAAAATTCCTCCTCTGGCAATGTTCCGATAAATTTCAAATAACTTAATGCTTTTTCTGATGTGAGAACAAGCTGATTGTATAGTTTCTTGATTTTCAAAGCTTCCAGTGTCTGCTCTTTTGATAATACACCAGCGGTATATAACGTAAAGGTAGTGTAGACATCATCATTGGCAACCGGGCCAAAGATAAAGTCGAAAACTTCGCCTTTATAGTTACCGGAGCGATTGTCAGATACAAAATCCAACTACATTGCTTCCGTGATATAGAATCATAGATTTCCCTCCAATATTTTTGTGGCAAGCCGCTGCTCTTCCAATAATGATTTAATCATTGCTTCAATATGGCGGCGTTTATTAATCTGTTGTCTTACTGTTTCAATTTCATTTTTGCCGACGTATTTTGAAACTACTTTTTTTCCATCTCTGTATTTCAAATAATAGTAGGTATTCCCTTTGACTTGCTTTTCAGAAATCGTACCTTTTGGAAGCTCAGAAAGCGTTTCCTGATACTTTGTCAGCATATAGTCAATTCGTTTCTTTTCCTGCAAAACCGTGCTTAAAATCATATTCATCGTATTCACCCATCTATATTATACCCAACAAAGATAAAAATATAAATATGTGTTGTGTAATCATCGGATATTTTTTACACAAAGAATCCGACCGGTAATCAATATTCAGAACAATACCGGAAGCTTTTTCTCGCCGACGCTGATCGTAATCCCGCTGACCACGGAACTGAAAAAGCTAAACCAGCCTACCCATTACATACTGAATCATCAGAACGGTTTAAATGAGGCAACAGGCAAGCGCAAGCAGAAATGGGAAAGCTATAAAACCATGACGGACGCAAAGCGCAGGAAGGCAGAGATTGAATACCGGGAGGAGTTGGGAACATTGGTAATTCATCAGTGTCAGACAGTGAATGAAAAGCTATTGCTTGGCCCTTGGAAAAATGAAGAATTCTATCATTTCAAACCCA
>JAUNPP010000189.1 GCA_030536685.1 Lachnospiraceae bacterium | reverse complement strand
CATTCTGTCCTGCTGTGTTTTATCCTGCTGCATTATACTCTGCGGTGCTTTATCCTGCATCATCCGCTGCTCCTTCAGTTTTCGCAGTTCTTTTTTCTGCTCTGCGCAAAGCCGTTTCGATTCACAGGCCTTCTGAATTGTTTTCCGAAACGTAAACGTATCCAGCTTACAGGTTGTAAGAAACAAAGAAACCGGCTCGTAAAACTTCACCAGAAGCACCGAATAAGCCCACGCCACCGCCATTTTTACATAGTAGTCCTCATGCTCTATCTGTTCATAAAGCTGACACAGCTCCCGGTAATACGTTTCTTCCATATAATAATCCATCAGTAAAACCACACCAAAACGTACGGTATACGCATTTTTGCTTTTCAAATACCGCTTCCATACCGGATAGAAAAATTCTTTCTCTTTTTTGATATATTTCAGACCGCCGCAGGTAATATCGCAGACAGCCCAGTTATCGATCAGCGGCAGAAACCGCTCAAGCATCGCTTCAAAAGCCTGCGGTGAAGGCGCCTTCCACAATCCAAGCAGCATACCGGTCAGAACCTTTTCCTCATAATAAAGCTCTTCTCTATAAAACGCCTTCTGCTCAGGTTCTTTCTGTTCAGCCTTTCTCTGATAAAGCTCTTTCTGAAGTTCTTCTCTCCCTGGTTTCAGCGTATAAAACTCCGCAATCAGCTGCTGCGGATCATATGCCTTCATCAGCTTCTTTGCGTAAGCTCGAAGTACAGGAATCCTCACACCCAGAATCTTCTCCGTTCCCGGACACAAACGGGAATGAAATACCCGATACTCCTCATCTGCCAGTTCTTTTAATCTGCTGCAGATTTCTCCTCTCAAATCATCACTTTGTTTCATTTCTCTTGTCAACCTCATTTTTATTCCGATTCTTGTGCCTATTATACAAGAAATCATTGACAAATTCCATTCTATTGTATAACATTTTTTATGAATCTGATTTTATACCCGTCAGGCAGAAATCGGTCACTTCTGCGCACCGGAATAAAATCAGCAAACTAAACGAGGAGGTTTCCTAATGAAACAAAAGAAAAAAATAAGCATCACCACATTGATCTTCATTGGTCTGGTACTGGGTGTAATCCTGGGTCTGGTCGCACCCGGACGGGCAGATTTCCTGCTGGATATTACGGATTTATTTGGTACCGTCTATATGAATGCACTGCGCATGATGATTTATCCTATGGTATACTGCTCTATCGTAGCCGGCATCTGCAGCGCGGGCAGTATCTCTGCTACCGGTAAGATCAGCGGACGCGCCATCGGCTATTTCGTATTTACCACTGCGGCTGCCAGCCTGATCGGACTGGTCATCCCCCGATTTATTTCACTTGGAAAAGGCGTATCCTTTGAGATGGTCAATTCCGATATCGCTGCTACTGAATTTACCAGTATTCTTGATACTGTTAAGAATCTGATTCCGAGCAATCCCGTTGCTTCCTTTGCAGAAGGCAATATGCTCCAGGTTCTGATTTTTGCCATGATCACCGGTTTTGCTGCCATTGCTATCGGAGAAAAAGCAAAACCTTTTCTGGATTTCATCAATTCTTTTAATGAAATCTGCCTGAAGGTTATCACCGTTGTTATGCATTTTACGCCCTTCGGTGTTTTCTGTACCATCGCACCTGTAATCGCTGCCAACGGCATAGGCACAATTCTGTCTCTGGCGCAGGCGCTGATTGCTCTGTACATCGCATTTTACGTTTTTGCGTTTATTGTATACGGCGGTACTGCCAAAATTTACGGCAAAATGTCTCCGTTTAAATTCTTTGGCGCCATTATGCCCGCTGCGCTGAATGCATTCGGCACCTGCTCCAGCTCCGCTACGATTCCGTTAAGCAAGCAGTGTGCAGAGGAAAATCTGGATATTGATCCGTCCGTTTCTTCTATCGTTCTTCCTATGGGAGCAACGATCAATATGGACGCGGTTTCCATTCTGATGTCCTTTATGATTACATTTTTTGCAAATGCCTGCGGCATCGAAATCAGTATCGGACTGATGGTGGTCATTTTGTTATCCAACTGTCTGTTGTCAATCGGAACCCCCGGTGTTCCCGGAGGCGCAATTGCTTCCTTTGCCGCTCTGGCTGCCATCGCAGGACTTCCGGCTGGCGTTATGGGGGTTTATATCAGTATCAATACCCTGTGTGACATGGGCGCAACCTGTGTAAACGTGCTGGGCGATCTTGCCGCAACTGTTTATGTGCAGAAAAGTGTTGAGAAATAATTTTTGATAATACTTTCTGATTTTGGGGACAGGAGGCAGAGTCCATGGGACGCTCAGACCCCATAATACGAAATCTCTCGGGGAACGGCTTCGCAATGTTCCCTGACGAGATTTGTATTATGGGGTCTGAGCTGTTTTTTGATATGTTCTCCTGTCAATAAATCATAAATTATTTGGGAGCAGGGGCGCTCTTTTTACTGTTGGTTGTGATTTCTTCGAGTGTGATTTTAGCGTCATAGTTGTAATGTGAACTACTCGGTAATTGAATAACCGAGGATTCCCGCTTATTATCCTAAATAATTGTAATCTAATGAAAAATTTCCATCGTCTGCCACATTCACATTCCTTCATATCAGACGATGATTGTCTCCCTACATCAGCGGAGAAAGAACCTTCAGCAGGATTCCAAGCAGCTTCATATAGAATTTTTCATGCTTTACATCTTCCATTGTGATCTCATGACATTTTTTGAGAGTTTCCTGTACGTCCGCTTCGATTTCCGCATTTTCCGGTACCTGATACAGGAAAACAGCATCCTCAAAATGAAGATACAGGCTTCGGTAATCGAAATTGACCGTTCCGACAACCGCCTTTTCATCATCGCTTACGATTCCCTTCGCATGTACAAATCCGGGGAGGTATTCATAAATATGAACTCCGGAACGAAGAAGCTCACTGTAATGCGTCTTGGCAAGCGCAAATGCTGTAATTTTATCCGGAATATGCGGCAGAATGATTTTTACATCCACGCCTCTCTTGGCGGCAAATGTGATAGCTTCCATCAGTTCATAATCCAGAATCAGATACGGCGTCATGATATGAACGTAACGGTCTGCCCGGTTGATTATATCAAGATACACCAGCTTGCTTACATGCTCATCATCAAACGGGCTGTCTCCGTAGGGGATCACAAACCCCTTCGACAGCTTCATGGTTCCGACATAATGATTCAGCGCCGGATTCAGATACGGTTCAAAAACAGGATCTTTTTCCGTAATATTCCACATATGGAGAAACATCTGGGTCAGCCCCTGTACTGCCTCGCCCTGCAGCATAACCGCGGTATCTTTCCAGTGTCCGAACCGGTTTTTCTGATTAATGTATTCATCTGCCAGATTGATTCCGCCGGTAAACCCGGTGTGTCCATCAATCACCAGCACCTTTCGGTGATCCCGGTTGTTATAGGTCGTGGAAAAAACAGGGCGAATCGGTGAAAATACCTTGCACCGGATACCAAGCTTTTCCAGATTCTGGGGATAATGCGCCGGAAGATAGGTCAGCGTATTAAAGCCGTCGTACATCACCCGCACTTCCACTCCCTGTTTCACCTTTTCTTCCAGAATCTTCAGCACGCGCCCCCACATATAACCTTCGCAGATGATAAAATATTCTATGAAAATGAATTTTTCAGCCTTTTCCAGCTGAATCAGCAGTTCTTTAAATTTATCTTCACCCAGCGGAAAATACGTTACCCGGGTATTCTGATACACCTGATAATTTCCGTTATTGGCAAGATATTCCGCCAGATTTGCGGTAGATGGACTGATTTCTTTCAGTTCCCGAACAGTTTCCGGGTTTTTTTTGACATATTTTTTAGTAATTTCATAAAGCTCGCTTAACCTGTGGTTGATTACCCTGCTTCCCAGGTTCAGCTGAACATAAAGATAGAGCATTCCGCCCACAACCGGTACTACCATAATCACTACGATCCAGGAAACCTTCATCGCCGGATTACTTTCATTATTCACAATAATCAGCTGGATAACTGCAATAAACAGCACGTATGCCCCTACTGTTACCGTTAAATACTGGCTCAGCAAGGTGAAAATTACAAAAAATACACCAAACTGAATTAAAAACGACAGTAAGATCAGCAAAGTTCTGCCAAATATTACCCGATGAAGTCCCTTTTTTCCTTTTTCCAGGAACAAAACCTTGTCCCATTCAAACTCATGCATGAGCTGTTACCCTCTCTTCATTTATCCTTTATCTTTTCCTGTCACTTCCGGCAGAAATTATTTCTCATTCAGAAATTACTCTTTATTCAGAAATTACTC
>JAUNPP010000035.1 GCA_030536685.1 Lachnospiraceae bacterium | reverse complement strand
GTTCAGGTGAAACGAAAGGTTCAGATGAAACGGAAGATACTTTAGATCTGCCTCCTCTTCAATGGGTTAAAGATAGCCTTCCGTTATCTTTTGTACCGAATTGGACGGTGAAAACCTCCAGCGAGGAGTTTTTGGAGGAATTGACTGATGCTAAATATGGGAATCGTGTTACTGGAAGTGTTGGAAACAGAGCAGCAGCTGAGTGGATTGAAGATCAGTTTATAAAACTGAATTTGCAGCAGTTTCCCGATCTGCCTGCTTACCTTCAGCCCTATTTGGATACTGTTTTTGAGGTTTTACCGGGTTCTGCCTGGATCGTGGCAGCTGATGGTACTGAAAAGGAACTGGAACTGGGAAAGGATTGGGTGTTTAGCGCTTCTTTTACGGAGATTGATCAGACGCTTCCTTTATCGGCTGATTTGAAAGAATGTGAAAAAGGGAATGCATTTTTAAACGCGAATGAGGTGGAACAGAAACATTTTCGAAAAGCTATTGAAATTGTCACGGCGGATACGGTATTGAATCTGCCTTATCAAAATACTGGAAACGAAGCCAGTCGTATTATGGTGACAGAGAAGGTTTACAAACAGCTGATGCGGGAGGGCGTAAAGCTTCACCTGAAGCTGCCTGCTGATGCCAAAGCGGGTCAGGCAGAAAATGTGATCGGTTATTTACCTGGCGCTGATAGCAGCAGAGCTGTGGTGTTGGGCGCTCATTTTGATGCTTCGGGTCAGGCGGGGACTGTAATGCGGGGCGCCTATGATAATGCTTCCGGTGTGGCGGCTTTGCTGCAGACGGCGAAATGGCTGTCAAAAGGAAATCCGCCTTGTGATGTGATATTTGCAGCTTTCAATGGCGAAGGATGTGATTTTGCAGGTTCAAATGAATTTGCTTTTTTTCTTGATGGAAAATATGAGCAGGTTCTGATGATAAACCTGGAATGTGTGGGCTGGAAGGACGAAGCGCTGACGGTTTATGGAAATTCTGAACAGGAGGGACTGCGTGATAATCTTGCCGGAGTTTTGGGAATTCAGTATCGGGATTATTCCCCTGACAGTGATGCGGCCAGTTTTCAGCTGGAAAATATGCGGGCGGTGACGATTTCTCAGGATAGATGTCTGACAGAGGATACGATTCGCGGAGCTTGGAATATTGCTCAGGATACGGCAGAGAACCTGGATTCTGCTATGATCGATCAGCTGGCAAGGAATTTATGCGCCTGGGTTATGGAACGCGGCAGGAATCGTATGATTACATATCCGGTGTTCTGGTAACAGCGTGTGGGAAGACATTGACAGGAAATGAAGATATTGTGTTAAATTTTGGAAAAAAAGAAATTTTAAGAGGAAGCTTAGGCTTCCTTTTTTTAATTGAATTGAATTGTATGAGGAATGAATTTTTGAGGTCAAATTTCATCAATTCAGGGAATCTCAGACATGAATATTTAAAATTATGTTATAATATCAAAGACATATTATAGTCTGATATAAAAGGAAGAAAAAGATGATTTGGAAAATTGCGATATTGGATGATGAGGAAGAATACCTTCAAAAAATCAGAAAATTATTAGGTCAGTATTTTATAGAAAAAAATCTTGATTTTGAGGTTTATTTATTTCAACGGGTAGATCTGTTTATAGAGAAGCTGCCTCAATTGGAGGTTTGTCAGTTATTTCTTCTGGATATGGAATTGCCGGATTGTACCGGATTGCAGGTTGCTCAGGAAATTCGTAAATTATATCCGGAACCGTATATTATTTACATTACGAACCATGTGGAATATGCGCCAGCTGCATTTGAAGTGAATGCATTCCGCTATATTCCGAAAATTATATTAGAAGAAAAATTATTTCATGCATTAGATTATCTGAACGATAAGAATGCATTTACTTTGGATCGGGCATATCGGATTATTACAGGTTCAAACTATGAAAATATTTTGTATCGAAATATATATTATCTTTACAAACAGGGGAAGTATGTTCATATTGTACATAGATTTGGAGAGAGCAAAGTGAGAAAAACGCTTCAGGAAGTGTATCAGGAACTGGATTCAGAAGAATTTATTTTTATAGATAAAGGCTATATTATAAATCTGATCCATGTGATGAAGTTTGAGAAACATCAAATGCTTATGCGGGATCAGAAGTTATTGCCTGTGAGCGTTCCGAGACTTTCCAGCGTGAAAATGGCTTTAATGCAATATTGGGAGAAGCATAATTCATGATTAAAATAGGATTGGTCTTTTTAGAACAGGGAATGGAAAGCTTTTTGGGAATCTGGCCGTTTTTGAAACTATACCCAGAGAGCAGAAAAGCGGGGAAAGCATGGTGGCTGCTGCAGGTGGTTGTGTTTTTAGTGATTGCAGGATTCTGCGCATGGGGTATAAGATTTGATTTTTCATCTAAAGGAATGCCTTTTTTTACTGCTCTTATATGGCCTGTTTATTGTAAGGTGTTTTTTAAAGTTCCTTTTTCACCGGTTTTTTGCTGGGAACTGTTTGCACAGTGTATGTATTTGCTTTTCAGAACATTAATTCTTTTGCTGACAGCGGGAACGAGGTATCGAAGTATTAAGGATACTGCTTATGTATGTTCGGATAGTGGATTGATAATTACTATTTTTCTGGTATTTCTATGGGGAACAGGAATATGGTTACTGCAAAAACATATTAAATCCGTTATGCGGGATATGCTGCTGCGACGATATAATATGTTTCTTTTTTTGGCTGTAATTGAGTGGTTTCTGGTGTGTTTTGTATTTCGTATGGGCTGGTTTCAAGTGGGGATTTTCGAAGTGATCATAGGTTTTCTGTGCATAACAGCTATGTTTGTAATAATAGTTGTTCAGATTTTGATATCACAGTGTTACGTATTAAAGATAGAAAAAATAAACATCATTTCCAGAAATAACAGGAAAGAACAGGAATTTCTTGCCTTAAAAGAAAGCTATGAAAATAGCAGGAAGCTGCTCCATAATAAAAAGTATGAATTACAGCATGTACTGTTTCTGATAGAACAGCAAAAAGACGATGATGCAAAGCGTTTCATAAAAGATATATTTCAGCAGATAGGTGAACAACAGAAAAAATATGTATGGACAGGTGTTTCGGAAATAGACATTTTGCTGAGCAAGTTAAAACAAAAATCGGAGGAACAGCAGATTCTTCTTCAGGTAGATTGTGATATTAGAAAAATTGCTATAGAAACAGCTGATTTTTGTGTTTTATTGGGAAATCTTTTAGACAATGCCTTAGAAGCGGCACAACAATGTCCGAAAGGGAAACGTTTTATCAGTATTCTGATAAAAAATGTGAATGAAATGACAGTTTTGAAAATAACAAATACTTATCAGCAGGAACCTGTTTTGAAAATAGATGGTCGTTTTCAATCTGGTAAATCAGGGGATGGACATGGATGGGGAATAGAAAGTGTCAAAGATATTGTAAAAAGGTATAGTGGAGAGATTGATATAAAATTTATGGATCATAGATTTTATGTGTCGATTTTGATTTGAAAGGATGAACGAAGGTACTACACTAATTCGAGTGTCCACTGTTATGGGTACATTATAGGATGAATGAAAATTTGTAGAAAAAGGAAATTGAGGGGGAAAAAGTGTGTTTCGTTTTTATTTTCGTAAGTTTGCGTTATCTCCGATGGTTTTATTGGCATCTCTGCTGCTTTTCCTGGGAATGATCTTCGATTCCAGATGGATGTATGGAAAGGTCAGCTTGCCGGGAACGTTGTATCTGTTTCAATATATATCAGCGGTAGGGGTTTATAGTTCTTTGATCCCGCTTGCGACAGTATTGAGCGTGTGCGTTGTACAGTATCAGATTACTGTTAAAAATGTGGAAGTATTTTTACTGCATCAAAGTTCTCCGAAACGTTATGTGACTGGCGGAGTGTTAGCCGCTGCTGCTTCCGGAGCAATAACGAATCTGTTAGCTGTATTGCTGTTTTTTGCGTATTGTAATATTGTGAAACATGAAGGAGATTGCCAGTTTTTTGAGGATACCGGGATGACCTTGATAAGATTATTTGAATTAAAAGGAACCTGGTTTGAAGATGTGGACTCATTGCCAATCTTGTATGGACGTGAAATTTTTATTTTTGTTTTCAGGGGAATTATATTCCCGGTAATTTCTTTTACATTGTTTTTATTTATAAAAAATCCATATATTATTGCAATACTGCCGTTTGCTTTATATCAGGGAAGTGAGTATTTCTGGCAGCATCCGCTGATGCCGGAGTGGACCTGGATATTTGACCCGGGGAGCCTGAGTTTAAGGAATCTTCATGTAAGCGGATTGCCCGACAGCGGGCTGAGTTATATGGTAGGTTATATTGCTGTTGTATTGGTTGTTTGTTCGGTGCTTTCGTATTATAGAATACGGAGAAGCAGATTGTATGGATGGTGCGAAAAATAATATTATTGAAAAAAACTTAAGGTCAAAAAGTAAGAGATAAGGCCCAGATGCAAAGAGATTATTATTTGTGTGATACAATGCAGGCATCAAAAATTTCTGATAATAAACAAAGAGGGGGATAGTTATGTTAGGTTTTTATTTTCGTAGATTTATCGTATCTCCATTAGTTCCGGTATCTGCTTTTATCCTGTTTATAGGAATGGTTTTTGATTCCAGATTTTTATACGGAGATACAATGCTGCCGGGAACCCTATATTTGTTTCAATATATATCAGCAGTTGGGTCATGTAGTTATTTCGTTCCGGTAGTGACAGTTTTGACGGTATGTTTTGTTCAATATGAGATAACTACTAAAAAGGCAGAATTGTTTTTATTGTACCGCAGTACGCCGAAGCAGTATAGCATAAGTGGAATATTGGCTTCAGCTGCTTCTGGAGCAGTGATTAGCTTTCTGGCATTTATTATGTTTTTTATATTTTGTATGATCGTGGGAAATGAAGGGGATTGGGTAACTTATGGAAATGCAGGAAAAACGTTGGTAAGATTACATGAACTGGAAGGAACCTGGTTTGAAAGGATTTATTCCCTTCCGGTTTTATATTTTCGTGAAATTTTTATTTTTTTATGTAATGGGATGATTTGTCCGGTAATAGCATTTACAATATTTTCATTTACAGGGAATCAGTATGTTGCTGCAATTCTTCCATTTATTTGGAGAGAAGGAAGTAAATATATCTGGCAGAAACCTGAACTTCCGGAATGGATGTGGATATTTGATCCGAGTGAACTAACATTGAGAGGTGTAGCTCGCTATTTTCCGGATAGCGGTCTTAGCTATTTGCTTATATATGTTGTTTTAATAATGCTGATTTGCGGAAGTATTACATGTTATAGAATGCAGAGACGAAGGTTTTATGGATAATGTTGAAAATATCAGTTGGTTATAGGTATAAACAAATTTAAGAGCAGGGGGAATTATGATTAAATTACGATTTTTTATTGGATTTATGATAATTTCTATAATTTCTTTTACAGGTTGTTCTGGAATGAACGGTAGTAACTCAGAATCAGAAGAAGTAGTTGCTTTGTCTGAAGAATCAGCTGTTTCTGATTACAGTGAAGTGGAAGCAAAAGTAAAAAAATTATTAGAGAATGAATCTTATAAACTGATATGGAATGTAAAAGATAAAGAAATACCTGATACAGTGTCGATGTGGGAAGTTGCTCCTGTTAATATTAAAGAATTGTGGAATCAAATGAAAACTGATATTTTTGCACAAGGAGAAATTCAGCCGGAAGGAAGTTCAACAAGTTTTCAGATGTTATTTGATGATCAAATGTTAAAAGTACAGATATGGGGAGACCATATTATGACGATACAGGGGAAAATGAAATCTGAAATTTATGAAAAAACAGCAAAGCTTCTATCGAAAGAAACGGGAATGAATTGTGTGAAAACAGCGAAAGGTTATCGTCATGAAGAAAATTACTGTTTTCAGGTGGATGGAATTTTTCTGGATACAGAAAATCATGTGGAAGATGAGAAAACAATTTCAGGTTCGTATTGCAATATCGATGCAAATGAGATGTTTGGAATTGTATATCCGGTAAAAAAGTTAATAAAAGGAAAACAGATTGATTTAAAAGAGAGCTTTGATGAGCAGGAATTAAAATTATTATGTAAAATTAAGTGGTTATCGCAAAAAAAGCCTCAGGTCTGCGTATTAGATAATATGAAGCTGGTATATCTGTTGTCTTCTACAGTCACAGATATCTATCCTGCATGGCGAATAACCGGAAAAGCCTATATGGTCGATACGACAGGAGAAGTGCAGGCTCAGGACGTTTCATTTCTTGTAAATCTGGTTACCGGTGAGATTTTTTGATTTTTATGGAGTTAGTGTGAAAGAAAGTAGACTTTCATTACTATTTGTGCCGCCAGCTGAAAGGCGGCGGAATGGAGATTAATATGACTGATTTTATGGGTGATATTGGGAAAATAGTTTCTATTAATCTGCGTCGCAGGGCTGCAAACCCAAGATTTTATCTTGCATTGCTGCTGACCTTGTGTACGGTACTCATTTATTTTGGTCAGCTGACAAATTATTTGTCACAGTATGAAGTGAAAATTCAGGCAGTGGAATTATTTATTTTTGCAATTTCAAGTTTGGGTCCGCAGTGGATGCTTACATTTTGCTTTCTTCTTTTAGTCGGAGACGCTCCATTTTTGCATGAAGGAATAGAAATTTTAATGTCACGTACAGATAAGAAACGCTGGTTAAGAGCTCAGATTATTGCTATGGTATGTACAATTGTTTTCTGGCTGTTGTTTTTTGAACTGTGTATTTTATTCATTACTGCAGGATATGTAATCTATCGCAATGAATGGAGTGATTATGTTAGCCTGGTAGCAAAGCTTGCGGTGGATGCCGGAAAGCTTGGATGGAATGTAAATGCATCGGTACTTCCACTGACACAGGGAAAACCGTTTACATTGTTTGCCATTGCCTTCCTTTATATGGTGCTGTTATTTGTATATTTTGCTATGATAGGAATCGTTATCAATCTGTTAAGCGGACGCAGCTATGGTTCCTGTATTGTGGTGGTTTTCCTCGCTTTGCGTTTTGCTTTGTTTAATTTATTGTATGTTCCGGAGCTTATACTGGTATCGCCTGCGAATTTAATAGATTTAACAGTTCAGAATATAGAACCTCCGATGTTTATTTATACGGTTTTATTTTTTGTAGCACAGATTATGATACTGATCTGGGCAGCAGAGCAGATTTTGAAAAGACGGGATATTTGTAAATTGAGGTAAAATAATGGTGATCAGGTCTATTTTTGCTGGTTTGGCGGCTCGTGTTTTTTGCATGACAGCCAGGTGCTTATCAGGTATATACGGATTTTTTTAGTGATAGATTTGGCTGGCGGCTCGTAAAGTATGTGAACAGGGAAGAACGGAACAAATGGAATGATAGATTTGGAGGATAGCTATGGATGCGATTATTCTGGAAAATGTAAGTAAAAAATTTAAAGAACAAACAGTATTGGAACCTCTTACCATTTCTTTTGAAAAAGGGAAAATTCATGGGATTATCGGCAATAATGGTTCGGGAAAGACCGTATTATTTAAAATTATCTGTGGTCTGCTGCTCCCTTCCACAGGAAAAGTAACAGTAAATGAAAAAGTTGTAGGAAAAGAGGTTGATTTTGCACCGAATACAGGAATTATGATTGAAAATCCCAGTTTTCTGTCTTTTGAATCGGGCTTTCGTAATTTAAAAGATTTGGCATCTATCCGCAAGAAAATTGATGATAATCGAATTCGGGAGACTATTAAGCGTGTGGGACTCGATCCTCAGGATAAAAAGCGTGTTGGAAAATATTCAATGGGTATGCGCCAGCGCCTGGGCATTGCACAGGCAATTATGGAAGATCCTTCATTACTGGTGCTGGATGAACCAATGAATGGATTGGATAAGCACGGAACAGCCGAAATGCGGAAACTTTTACTGGAACTGAGGGATGAAGGAAAAACCATTCTGATCGCATCTCATATTGCGGATGATATTAATATTCTATGCGATACAGTTTGTGAGATAGAATGTGGAGTTTTAACGAAAGTGAAATGGCAGAAATAATCTGAAAAGCGGTAAGGGCACAGGAAAGAGAAAAGTATGATTCGGAAGATTATGATTCAATTATCTAAATTACGTTTTTGTATTGTAGTATTGGTATTATCCATAAGTCTTTTAACAGGCTGTTCAGAGAAAAAGGATGAGAATCGGCAGAGTAATGATATCAGCAGCGAAAATAAAGTAACGGTTGGTAAAAGTCAGACACAGCAGACAAATTTGCCCGATGAAAAGGCTGTACAGGAAAAAGTACGTGAATTATTCAAAGATGAGTCCTATAAATTAATCTGGAATATAGAAGACAAAGATGCTGGAGATAAAGTCCCTGTCTGGAATATGAAGCCTGTTTCTGAAAATGAGTTATGGAAAAAGATGAAATCTCAAATTTTTGCAGAAGGAAAAATCCAATCAACAGAAAAAAATGCCGAAGCAGTTACAATACAGATGTTGATTGATAAAAGTGTGGTAACGATACAGCTTATGGAAAGTGGTATCATTAAAATACAAAATCTTCAGGATGAAGATATGTATGTAAAAATAGCAGATTTTTTGTCAAAAGAAACGGGAATGGCATGTGTAAAAGGCGCTGGCAGGCCTGATCTGGATATACAAGAATGTTATTATTTTCAAATAAACGGAATATCTGTTGACATTGAAGGATATGCCAAAGGAGTAAATTGGATTCCGGGTTCATATTATAGCATCGATGCAGGAGGAACTATTACAATATCAAATCTGGTAAAGAAAGAATCAAAAAAAGAAATGATTGACCCGAAACAGAATATTTCGATACCGGAGTTAAAACTATTGTGCGAACTTAAATGGTCTTCCCGAAATATTGATCAGGTTTGTGTTTTAAATAATATGGAACCGGTTTATATTATTTCACCAGAAAAAACACAATTAATTCCTGCTTTTTGTTTAACAGGAAGCTTTTATGATTCTGAGACAGATTCAGAATATACCACGGTTCTTGTAGATTGCATTACAGGTGAGATTCTTCGGTTTATATAAAAAAATGTTGGATTGACTGTAACGTAAAAAAGCGTTATTATAATACTATAATGTGAAAAAGAAAATATAGTATATGATTTAATTTAATTGATGAGAGGTAAGCGAGAGTATGATGCAGATTAATAAAGATTTTCAAAGAATCTGGTGGGCAAGACTGATTTCCATATTAGGAACCGGTCTGACCGGATTTGGGCTTAGCGTATGGGTGTTTTCCTGTACGGGAAAAGCAACGCCGATGGCAATTACCATGCTGTGTTCCATTTTACCTTCTATTTTGCTGGCACCTTTCAGTGGAGTGCTGTGTGATAAATTTAATCGAAAGAAAATTATTATTTTGGCAGATTCTCTGGCTGCGCTAATCAGTATTTTGATATGGATTTATTTAAATATCGGTGACTTCAGCTTCGGTATCGTTTGTTTATTTGTACTTTCCAGTTCGGCTGCGAATACATTTGATAATAATGCCTATCAGGCATCAATTTCAACACTGGTAGCGAAGGAAGAACTGAAAAAAGCCAATGGCTTGAATCAGTTGATTGATTCTTTGAGTAACATTGCATCTCCGATACTTGCCGGGATTTTATATGCTTTTGTCGGCTTAAAGGGGATTATAGTAATTGATTTACTAAGCTATTGCGTTTCGATGCTGCTGTTTTTGAAGGTTGACAGGGAAAAATTTACAAATCCGAAGTTGTTAAAGAAAAACAGGGAAGGAAAAGTGGCTGTATGGGAAGGTCTGAAATTTATTGCTTCTCAGAAAAGTCTTATGGTTTTGTTGATTTATTTTACGCTTCTGAATTTTTTGTTTAATATTTCGGTTACTTTGATTGAGCCATTTACGTTGACGATTGGTAACAGTATGGATTTGGGCTTTATAAAGGCGAGCGGTGGAATCGGGCTGCTGTGCGGAAGTTTGTATGTTAGTTTTTATAAATTCAAATGGAATCCATCAGCGGTGATCTGTTTTGGTGTTTTCAGTGCGGGTGCAGCTTTGATGCTGATGGGGGCATCAGAGCTTATCTTTCTGATTGCATTGGGCAGATTATTATTTTGCTGTAGTGTTCCGGTCACCAATACAATAGCAGGTACATTATGGCTGGCAAAAACACCGCAGGAGCTTCAGGGACGTGTATTTGCATCGAGAGTTATGATTGCGAAATGTTTTATGCCCTTCTCGTATCTTCTGGTAGGGCCGCTGGTAGACCGGGTGCTGCCGATTTTACTGAAAAGTGAAGCAGGAAGATTTCTGAAGTATGTACTGGGAGGCAAATCAATGGAGTATCGGCTTGTTTTTCTGGGAGTCGGAGTGATTATTATGTTGATTACGTTGGCAATTGCCTTTAACAAGTCGTTTCGGGAATTGGATAACTAGATTTTTTTCTATGAGAGAGGAGAAGTGCCATGGCGGGGTTTGTGGAGCTGAAAAATGTTCGGAAAATTTATAAAATGGGTGAGGTTGAGATACGTGCGGTGGATGGCATTGGCTTTTCCATTGAAAAGGGGGAATTTGTGATCATTGTAGGTCCCAGCGGCGCCGGCAAAACTACGGTGCTGAATATTCTGGGCGGTATGGATACCGCTACTTCGGGCTGTGTGCTGGTGGACGGACAGGATGTGGCACAGTATAATGGCCGGAATCTGACAAGATATCGTCGGGATGATATTGGATTTGTATTTCAGTTTTATAATCTGGTGCAGAATCTGACGGCAAAGGAGAATGTAGAACTGGCTTCTCAGATCTGTAAAGACCCTCTGGATGCAGAAAAGGTATTAAAAGAGGTGGGGCTGGAACAGAGAAAGGATAATTTTCCGGCGCAGTTATCCGGCGGTGAACAGCAGAGAGTATCCATTGCCCGCGCGCTTGCCAAGAATCCGAAACTGCTTCTATGTGATGAGCCGACTGGTGCGTTGGATTATCAGACCGGTAAACAGATTCTGAAGCTGCTGCAGGATACATGCAGAGAGAAAAAGATGACAGTCATTGTAATTACTCACAACTCCGCTATCACACCAATGGCAGATCATGTCATTGAGATCAAAAACGGACAGGTTGGCCGGGAATTTTATAATGAAACCCCTGTTTCAGTAGAAAGTATTGAGTGGTAACAGGAATGTGACAATGAGAATGTGGTAATAAGAATGTGCTGACAGGAATGTGCTGGCAGAAATATAGTGACAGAAATGGCGGTATGGAAAAGCGTAAGTTTGGAATGCCTGGTCAGATGTCTGGGGAAAGCAGATTGATCTGACCAGGGCTTTGGAGTGTGTTTGGATGGTAATATAATAATTATACCCAGAAGGGTATTATTACCCGCATAAATACTTAAGAATGCTATCGGCATTCTTGCTGTGAGCGGTTCGTCAGCTGCGCTGACATAATACATCTGAGCCGCTCTTCAATTCTGTTTTTACTGTAATTCTGTTTTTACTGCATTCTCTTCAGTAAAGCTGCTCTCATTTCTTCGAAGCCGGGCTTTCCGAGAAGTGCAAACATGTTTTTCTTGTATGCTTCAACACCGGGCTGGTCAAAGGGGTTGATGCCCAGTAAATAACCGCTGATACCGCATGCAAATTCAAAGAAGTAGAACAGCTGGCCCAGTGAATATTCATCCATAGCCGGGATTGTGACCATAAGATTCGGAACACCGCCGTCTACATGAGCGAGGATGGTGCCGTTCATAGCATTTTTATTGACAAAATCCATGTTTTTGCCAGCCAGATAGTTTAATCCGTCAAGATCCTGATCTTCAGCTTTCAGAACAATATCTTTCGTTGTATTTTCTACATTCAGAACCGTTTCAAATGTAATATTGCTTCCATCCTGAATGAACTGTCCCAGTGAATGCAGGTCAGTAGAGAAATCTACAGAAGCCGGATAGAGGCCTTTGCCATCTTTGCCTTCGCTTTCTCCCATCAGCTGTTTCCACCATTCGGAAATGTAATGCAGGTTGGGTTCATAGTTGGCAAGAATTTCAATTGCTTTTCCTCTTCTGAGAAGCAGATTTCTTACTGCTGCATAAAGAAGCGAATCATTTTCTTCATAAGGAAGTTCCATACAGCGTTTTCTGCAGTCTGCAGCACCGGCCATCAGCTGATTTAAGTCAGCTCCGCTGGCAGCGATGGGCAGGAGACCAACAGCTGTTAATACGGTAAATCGGCCGCCTACATCATCGGGAACAACAAATGTTTCGTATCCTTCTTCTGTAGACAGGCTTTTCAGTGCGCCGCGCTGTCTGTCGGTTGTTGCATAGATTCGTTTTGCAGCTTCTTCTTTGCCATATTTCTGAATCAGGAGGTCTTTCAGAACACGGAAAGCAATTGCAGGTTCGGTTGTTGTACCGGATTTGGAGATTACATTTAAAGAGAAATCACGGTCACCGATAATTTCAATTAAGTCAGCAAGGTAGGATCCGCTGATACTGTTGCCTGCGAAGTAAACTTCAGGTGCTTTTCTCTTATCAGCTCCCAGTTTGTTTACAAAATTGTGGTTCAGGAAAGAGATTGCTGCTCTGGAACCAAGATAAGAACCGCCGATACCGATTACAACCAGTACATCAGAGTCTTTTTTGATTTTTTCAGCAGCAGCCTGAATGCGGACAAATTCTTCTTTGTCATACTGTTCGGGCAGATCAATCCAGCCAAGGAAATCATTTCCGGGGCCGGTGCGGGAAAGCAGGTCTTCTTTTGCATGAAGAACCAGGCGCTTCATCATTTCGATTTCGCTTTCTTTTACGAAATCTTTTGCGTTTTCATAGGAAAAAGTTACTTTATTCATGTTATATATCCTTTCCACCGCTGCACAGGAGCTGTTCAATACGCTCCAGCACCGCGGAATCGTTATCTTTACTGTCTACGATAATCTGGATTCGGTCAAATTGGCGAATTCTAAGAGATAAAATTTTCAGGAAATCTCTTAGAATTCGCTTTTATGGAGATAAAAGCATCTTCTTCAAAAGCAATTTGCTGAAGGCGCACTGCCACTGTGAGATGGATTCCGCCAGCGGCAGTTACCTGGAGTTCTTTAACCAGCATGATTGTCAATCAGGCAAGAATGCGGATGACGCTTCCGATATCCAGAACAGGAACTTCTGAATCTTCTACAACGATTGTTCCGGGAAGACAGTCATCTTCACCTGTAAAACGGATGGAAATATGACCAAGTGCCTCCAGGTTTTTCTGAACAACATCGCCCACCAGTTTGATTTTGAACTGTGCATTGTTAATTTCCAGAGTTTGTCCGGCTTCAATTTTAGCAGCAGCATCTTTTACATCGATGGTGTAGCAGTAATCCTTCAGGGTATCGGGAGCACTGTCGCCAAACAGGATGATGGTTTTTTCTTCCAGAAATGCGGATGCAAGTTCGCCTTTGCCTTTTACTGTATTTTCATAAATTGTGTTCATAAAATTACCTCCTATTATTCAAACATTTCATTATGTTTAATCATGGATAATATAAATTCGTTTTCTGATTTTAGTTTGGAAAATTCCTGTATAAGCATGTCATGTGAGGAAATAACCAGGAGTTCATTATAAATATGTACAAGAACATCATCATTGAATTCCGGTTCTTCCGGCAGTGCCAGCAGAAGAATGATCCGTATCCCTGATTCCGTTTCAGGTCGTTCGATCACACCTAATGAGAGAAGAATATTGCTTCCATCGTGCTGCAGATGCGGAAAGGCTATATTTTCATCAAAAACAGTGGTGCTTTTTTCTTCACGCATCAGAAGTTTTTCACGGAAGTCCGGTTCCAGAACACCTTCTTCAATCAGGCTGTCTGTCATATAAAGCAGATTTTCCATATAAGTTAAATTTCGATTCAGTACAAAAAAATGTTCAGGCTCCAGAATCGCAGCTATCAGAGAATTCAGCCCTGTTTTAAGAGAAACATTTAAATGTTTTGTATAGCGAAGCTGTTCGATTTTGCGGAGGACTTCTACCTCATCAAATACTTCTTCCAGGTAAATGACTGGTACAGACTGCGTTTCAAATTTCCGAGCGGTGGAAATAATAAGATCGAAGTCGTTTCTGCCAGAGGCTTCATCCTCTGTAAGAAGCTCAAATTCTGTCTGATCCAGAAGCATCTTTTTTAATTGAATTTCAATTAGTTTTCCGGAAATGGCTCCATGTGCACAGACAATTCCTACACGGAATGACTTTTTGGATCGATATTGCTGTTCTTCCAGAAAAAGACTGAAATAAGAGGCCATAAATCCAAGTTCGTCATCCAGAACAATCAGATTAGTCTGCTCTTCAATTACACTTTGTGCCAGCTCAGCCATTTTGTAAGCCAGCGGGAATTTTTCCTGTATATCTGTCAGTGCAAAGTTTTTAATGTAAAAATGATATTTCAGCCGATTCAGCATGAAATTAATGTGGTAAACAAATTCATCCAGCAGATCCGTAGGTGCAATGTGAAAATTCATATCATAAGCGATACGATTGAGAATTTTAATTACCAGTTCAGCTACCTCTTCACTGACTTCCATCATCTGCATATTGTCTTTGTTCATCGGAGTTCTCATCCCGGCAATCGGAAGAGAGAGGAAGATGATTTCTTCAGCGGGAATTTCAATTTGGAAAATATGTTTTGTTTCTTCCACAACCTTTTCCGCAAAGATATATGCCATGGTTTGCTTCAAATCCAGGTATTTTTCCTGAAGCTTTTCAAGAGGATGGTCATTTAATACCCGGTCGATCATGAGGGTATAAGAACGCAGAAAATACTGCGTGGTAATGTGATCGAAACCGAACTGATGACAATAGTTGTTTACCATGTTTTCCAGATCATCATCCAGAATAAAGTATTCAAATACATTGTTATACATATGCTCCAGAATAAAGAGGCGCAGCTGCATTTCATCACCTTCAAGGCGAATTCCTGTATTTGTTTTTCCAATGATCTGAACCTGATAACTGCCCAGCATATCCCTTAACTTTTTCAGGTCACCGTTGATAGTGGTGCGGCCGACACAGATTTCATCTGCCAGATCATCAATCAGGATGGCATCCACCTCGTGCATCAGCCTTTTCATGATATAGCCGTAGCGTTTTGCGGGAGAATTCAGATAATCGTTTTGGCAGTATATTTCCTGTTTTTTAGTATGAAAGGCTGTTTCATCCAATATAAACAGCATATATCTGCCTGTGGTAGATTCTACCAGAGCGCTTCCGTTTAGAAGCTGATTCAGCTCTTTTATATCGTTTCGGATTGTTTTGGTACCTACGTTCAATTTCTCGGCCAGACTTTCCAGTCGGGCATTTTTGCGTAGTTCCATAATATTGAGAATCTGTGAAATTCTGCTATCTGAAGTCCCGGAGTTCATGAAATATAAATCCTCCTCTGTAATTTGAATAGATTTGGTGCGTTAATTAACCAGTAGATATAATCATATCATATTCTGAAGAGAACGTGCAGTCTTCTGGAAAAATTATCCAAAAATGAACTGCCTCCCATAAGGATGGAACGGTTATGGCGCCGTGTTATTGGGAGGCTGATCATTTTTGTGAAAAAAGCATATCAGAACAATTAATTAATCTAATTATATTCCAAAACAGTAGGTAATTAAAACGGAATTTTTCATGTACCGGGAAAAAGAGCGGCTGAATCAGCCTCTTGTTTTTCCACCTGCTACATTGTAGGTTACGCCGTGAATATAGGAAGCTTTTTCACTTGCCAGGTAGCATACGAGGTCGGCAACTTCTGATAATTTACCGGAACGACCCAGAGGAGTGGTAGAGGTTTTGCTGTAGCCTGCCCTCAGGTCTTCTACCGTAATACCTCTTGTATATGCCAGAGCAGTTTCGTATCCGATAGTACGTAAACCGGTTGCTTCCATAATACCAGGCGCTACGCCAACTACTCTGATACCGAGCTTACCAAGCTCTTTTGCCCAGGATCTTGTGAAAGAGTTTACTGCATTTTTGGTTGCTGCATAGATACTCTGTCCTTCAGAGCCTTCCAGACCGCTTTCAGAAGACATGTTAATGATAACGCCGTCATTTTTATCTGCCATAACACGACCGGCAGCCTGAGCACATAAATAAACACCTTTCAGGTTTACGTTTACAACCTTGTCAAATACGGTATCTTCCAGTTCGAATTCACCGTGAGGCTGTTTGGAATCTACCAGAAGTCTGGGAATATTGATACCGGCATTGTTAACCAGAACATCAACGGTTCCAAATTCCTTTACCGCACCATCAACCATTGCTTCTACGCTTGAACGTTCTGTTACATTTGTAACGGTATACATAAATTTACCGGATTTGGACTGCATTTCAGGAGCGTTGGGGCTCATATCGGCAACTACAACATTAGCGCCCTGTTCAAGAAATTCCTCAGCAACTGCTTTGCCAATACCGGAAGCACCACCTGTTACGATTACTGTTTTTCCTTCTAAATTTAACCAGGTATTCATATGAAAGATCCTTTCTCGTATTAAAATTGTAAAAAGTTTGAAACTGTATATATTTATCCGGATAGAGTCTGCATCAGGAAAGAGCGGTTCCCCGTACAAAGTCTATACCGGATAATATCAGATTTTGTCAGCTGAAATGTTTTCAGCGTGATAAATATCGGCAGGTAATTGGAAACCGGAAAATAGGACTGGTCTTAGTACAGCCCGATACTTGCAAGCCATGCTACAAGCACACGCGGAACACCAATCAGGAATCTGGAATAGAGAACGGAGGGTACACCTACTTCTACTGTTTCAGGTTCTGCCTCTGCAAGTCCGAGACCTACAGGAATAAAGTCACATGCACACTGGGTATTGATTGCAAATAATGCGGGCAGCGCCAGGCTGGGGGCAATATTTCCTTTGCCAATCTCTACGCCAATCATGGTACCGATAACCTGTGCGATAACAGCTCCGGGGCCGAGAAGTGCGGAGAGCACGGGGATGGAACAGATAAATCCCAGGATGATCAGACCAACGCCATTTCCTGCTAACGGAACCAGAAGCTTTGCAAACCAGTCGCCGAACCCTGAGCCCTGAATGATACCAATTAACATGGCAACGAAAGCCATAAAAGGAAGAATGGTAGTAATCATGGACTGAACGGCATCTCTGGCTGCCTGATACAAGGTATTTACTACTTTGCCTGCGCCCATACCGATTTTCTGAATGATACTGGATTTGCTGTTTTCAGCAAGAGTCTGAGATACTTTTTTATCTGCGCTATATTTAAACTCACGCTTCGGTTCTGTCTCGGCAGCCGGTTTTTCAGCCGCTTTTGCAGGAACTGCAGCGCCATCTGCAGCTGAAATCTGATTAATACCAACTGCGGATACATAAATGTCTTCTGTAATGAATCTGGCAAGAGGGCCGCTCTTTCCAACGGGCATAATGTTGATGGTAGGAATGCGTTTCTGAGGATAGATACCACAGCGAAGTGTACCGCCGCAGTCGATTACAACCAGGAAAATTTCCTCATCCGGTACAGCTGTTTTAAATCCGTTGACAGCTGTAGCACCGGTCAGTTCTACGATTTTTCCGATAATCTCCGGTTCAGCACCGCCGCCGGTAATAAAAACAACTTTATCTTTGCCGGGTTCAGGCTTTACGGTTAAAGGTCCGCCAAAACCGCCGCTGCCTTTTTCTATTTTAATTGCTCTGTATTCAGCCATGATTTTTCCTCCGTTTCTACAGTGTGTTCTTCAGTTCGATATTCTGCTGTTTCATAACTATTTTTGTGGTAAAATCAGTCACCCAGCCTGCCAAAAAGTTCATTAAAAGACCAACCAGCATATAGCGGATTGCAAGGGGAGTGGTACTTAATCCCAGAGTTGAGATTCCATCTGCAATTCCGAGATAGATGAAGATTTCACCTACGTTGATATGCGGGAACATACCGCTGTTTGTGTGGCAGTGATAGGTTGATGAAGCATAATAACTGGGTTTCATTCTTTCAGGGAGAAATTTGCCCATTGATAATGCCATTGGGTTACCAAGCATAAAAGCTGACAGAAAAGGCAGAACACCGTATGCCAGAATAACATTGCCTGAGCAGAGTTTTGCGAATTTATTAATTCTCTCCTGACCAATCAAGGCAATCAGAGCGTTCATAAATACCAATAATAACAGTACCTTGGGGACAATTGAGCCAACCCAGCTCACGAAAGTCTGGGCACCTGCATCAAACAGACCCATAAAGCCTTCTGCAAAATTTACAACTAAATTCATTGTTTACCTCCTTTGAGCGTGTGCGCGCTTCGGCGCCTGAATAAATTTGCGACCTTTGTTAAAGGCGCAGGTTCCTCAGGAATTTCCTTGCCGGACATCAGAATATTGTAGTTAGAAGATGCTTCGATAACTGCTTTGCTAAGAGGTTTTGCCAGATGCAGCTGTTTGCAATCTTCAGCAGTAAGCTTACCGACGTCCATGCCTTCAAATCCTTTGAGCGTATGAAAACGGGCAAATACGGTAACTCCCTGCAGGTAACTTCCTTCAAGAATGATTCCTTCGCTGTTGATGGCAAACATTGCAATTGCGCCTGCGCGGATAGCACCTTTTGATTTTCCGATAGCTACGCGTCCCTGTTTCCTCAGGTTTCGGTAATGCTCATTGAAACTTCTCATTTGAATGAAGGTAAGCAGATATTGCAGCGCAAATGCGACTAAGAACAGTATGATAAGCAAGATCATATTCATGATGTATCTCCTTTCAGATTTTGGAACCTGTATGATTCAGACGTTTGCTTGAGTATCATGGCCATGTACACTTTTGCTTTGTCTGGATAAAGAATACTATATAAATTGTACATAATTAATACTTTTAATTTCGCCCGCATGGAAAAAATAAAATATTGCATAATAATATATGTATATATTGGATTAATACGGTTAATTTCACTAAAAAGGAAATGCGAAGAATGAATAGCGGTTGAGGAATTGAATCAGGTATGATATATTTTGGATAGAAAGCTTGGGAGTGTTATGTAGAATGAAACAGATAGAAATTATGGTAGATTTTATTACAGATGTATTTGCTTACGGAGGGGAATTTCTGATATCCTGGTGTGTTGATATGCTTCCCTTTATTTTTCTTGTCCTGATACTGACGAATACATTGGCGGTTCTGGTTCCGTCACATCTGATCGAAAAGGCAGCTGTGCTCGCTTCCCGCAATATTTTACTGAAATATATGCTGATTCCCTTTATAGGAAGTATTTTACTGGGAAATCCATCTGTTTTGACACTTGGACGTTTTATGCCGGAGAAGGATAAACCTTCTTACTATGCTTCAGCGTCTTTTTTTTGTCATACCAGCAATGGTATTTTTCCACATATCAATTCTGCTGAATTATTCATATGGCTTGGGATAGCGCGTGGAGTGGAATTGTGTGGTTTTCAGTTTTTCCGCTTGCAATTCGTTATCTTTTAGTAGGTCTGATCGTTAATTTTTTCTGTGGCGTTGTAACAGATTACACAACAGAATATTATTGCAGAAAAATGGGGATACATCTTTCAGAACGATGTGAATTAAATAAGAGCTATATGAAAAAAATAAGAAAATCAACTGTTTCAGGAACAGCTGATTCGGAAACAGTTGATTTGGAAGCAGCTGATTCGGAAACAGAACCTTCCTGTTGGCATGAAATTCGTATCCTGGCCGGAAAAGGGGGCTTTGGAGGTCCTTTGATTTTGAAACCGGACGAGAAAAGAAATAAATTGATTTATATTGTTGGTGGAGGAATAAAACCTGATCTTGTAAAACATATTGAGAAATTAACCGGTTGTACATCGGTGAATGGATTTAAAACCGTAGTTCCGGATGAGGAAGTATTTCTGGCAGTTATTGATTGTGGAGGAACACTTCGTTGCGGTATTTATCCCAAAAAGCAGATTCCTACCGTGAATATTATGCCCACCGGTAAAAGCGGGCCTCTGGCAAAATACATCACAGAGGATATTTATGTTTCTGCAGTAACAGAAGAATGTGTTTCTCTCACGGAAACAATAGAGCCGCAGACAACAGGTACACAGACAAAGGATACACAGATAACAAAAAGGCAGAGGATAGAGACACAAACTGCTGAAGAAACAGTATTAAAAGATTCTGGCAGGGGAATAATTGGTGTGATTACCGGGATATTGTCTGTAGCAGGTCAGTTTTGCTGCAGTGCATATAAGGCAGCGCAGGACAGTGTAAATATTATTTTGCATACGATTTTGCCTTTGATGGGATTTGTGTCAATTTTTACTGCTGTTATAGAATGTTCCGGATTTAATAAGTTTCTGGCGCAGAATCTGAAAATATTTTCTTCAGATATTTGGGGACTTCTGCTTTTGGGAATCATTATATCATTTCCTCTGTTATCACCAATTTTATCGCCAGGAGCGATTATTGCCCAGGTGATCGGAACGCTGATCGGGTATCAGATTGGAACGGGGATGTTAGCTGCCTCTTTTGCTCTGCCGGCTTTGTTTGCGGTTAATACGCAGGCAGCCTGTGACTTTATTCCTGTAGGACTTGGACTTGCAGAAGCAAAAGAGGATACAATCAGAGCAGGAGTACCATCCATATTGACCTCGCGATTTTTAACAGGTGGTTTCCGAGTGCTGATTGCATGGATATTTAGCTTTTCGCTCTATGTTTCCTGATAGAAATTGATGAAAAAACAAAGAGTATCTTTCACTTCATCTATCATTTCCTTCAAGTTTTCGGAAGGCAGAGGAAGAGTCTCTGGTGATAATCCGTGTTCGCAGTTCAAGCAGTTCAATTTCATCTGTTTCGTGATTGATCCGGCGAACCAGCATATCAACGGCGCGGCGTCCAATCTCACCGAGAGGTTGGGCGAGGGATGAAACGCTGGGGGTCATCTTGCGGGCGAGCAGCGAATTATCAAAACCGACAACTGCTACATCATCCGGTACCTGGTAGCCGGCCTGGATCAGAGCGTGAATAGTTTCACAGGCGGTTACATCATCACAGGCAAACAGCGCATCACTGTGAAGTCCGTTTTTCTGCAGATATTTGCTGACCAGCTTCTGCATGGAGCTGGTGGTGACGCTGGCGCTTGAACGGGAACCGATCAGATCCGTCATTTCAAAACCGGCATTGTTCAGGTAATCCTGAAAGCCCTTCAGCTTCATAATAGAAGCAGAATCGGGCGCTGTGGAGCCGACATAGCCGATCCTCTCATAGCCCAGCTCAAGCAGGTATCGGGCAATTCGTTTTCCTGCACTATAGTGAGAAACAGAAACAGAGCTGAAGCCCTCCATCTGTTTGGTAGCGACGATAATCGGGATATCGAGCTTCTGATAGGCCTGGCGGCTGTTTTCTGTAGAAACAGGCATTGTGATGATTCCATCCACTTTGAGGGCCTGAAGCTTGTTGAGAATGTTCTTTTCACGGTTTAAATCCCTGTCTGTACAGCAGACAATGATGCTGTAGCCTTCAAAATCGGCCTGTTCTTCTATTGCGTGCAGAATCTCTCCATAAAAAGGGTTGGAAATCTCCGGCAGAATAATACCGATCAAACCGGTATTGCCCCCGGCGAGCTTTCGCGCGGCAATATTGGGCTGGTAGTTCAGTTTTTTGATACATTGAAGAACTCGCTTCTTGGTGTCCGGTTTTACAGAAGGATGACCGGACAGAACTCTGGATACGGTGGCTTGTGAAACATGAGCCATGTCAGCCACATCTTTCATGCTTGACATAATGTGATACTCCAATCTAATACAGAAGCCTGTCACCGGAGGTGATTTCACTGGCTGTCCGAAGTTCTGTTCATAATGCAGTTGTGAACAGAATCTGTTTGAAACAGTTTCAAAAGCTTAAACAGTTCAAACAGTTTTAACTGGTGGAAATAGTTTAATATGCGAACAGTATATAATAGTTTGCGGCAAATTACAAGAAAATGTTTCATAAATGTTTCATAAGTTATGAAATAATAAACTGATAAAAAAATGCTTGACAATGTTAAATGAAAGGAATATAATCCATGTAATCCAAATGAAAAACATGAAAGCGTATTCATTTTTATTCATAAAAGGATGATATGAAGGAAATAATTGTATTGCCGGCAAAAAAGCAGATGAACAGAAATCGTGTGACAGCTGCAGATGGAGTCAGCATTCAGCCTTGTAAAGTTTTGCACAGTAAGTAAAAGAAGGTATTTACAGCAGGTGCAGAAAGAAAAGGAGTATAACATGAAAAAACTGATTAATTTAGCCAATGTAGAAGAAGCCAACCGTTTTGTAAACCTTGCCAACCATTTTTCAGGAAATATTGATCTGAAAGTAGGAAGCCATATTCTTGATGCCAAGTCATTGTTAGGTGTTATAAGTATGGCAGTAGGAAAGACCGGAGAATTGTTTATTATGGGCGGGGAAGAAGATCCGTCTGCTCTGAGTGATATTCTGGCATTTTGTGAATAATCTGTTTGTTGAATAAATAATTTATCTGCTCACTAATTTATTTGTTATAATCTGGTGAATTGTCTGTTGAATACATTGAGTACATTGAGTACAGTCTGTTTGCCATGATTTGGTTGTTATTATGAAACCGTTATTATAAAACCGCACGATAACCGCTGTCGACAGCGATATCTGTGCGGTTTTTTTATAACAGGGCACGCCTTTTCCGTAAGAGATCATGATTTATCCGGCTGCGGCTCTATATCAGTGATGTGATGCCAAACCAGATGAGAGGAATCACAAGCGATGGAAGCATGTTCAGGGTCTTGCAGTCCTTGATGCCCAGAATAGAGATACCGGAGCTTGCAATCAGAAATCCTCCTATGATAGAGATTTCGGTCATCATGGCGTCGGACATGAAATTGCCGAGTAAAAGCGCACAGAGATAGATGCTGCCCTGCCACAGGAACAGTACGCCGGCGGCGATTGCCATGCCGATACCGTAGGTAGCCGCCAATACCGTTGATGTTACAAAATCAAGCGCGGCATTGGTGAACAGATAGGTATTGTCTCCGTTTAGAGCGCTCTGGATAGGCCCCAAAATAGAAAGCGTGCCGATACAGTAGAGCAGAATGCCGGTAGAGAGTCCTTCCCCCAGCTTGCTGGAGGCAAATCGGGAGGACAGATTTTGAAAGCCGCTGTCCAGATCCAATATGGTTCCCAGCAGACTTCCCAGTGCCAGACTGATGATAAAAAGAACAGGGCAGGTGCTTTTGGGCATATTCTGAACGACCGCATTGATGCCGAGACCGGCAGCAGCCAGCCCCATTGCATTGAATAATGCGCCCTGATATTCTTTTTTTATTCCTTTTCGAAAGATACTGCCAATGATACTCCCGGCCAGAATCGTGCCGGTATTTACAATAGTTCCTAACATAAAAATCCTTTTTGTCTATTTGATAAACTGGTTTACCACATCCATAAGTCCGTCAATGGCCTCATGGCGTTCTTCATCCGTTTCAAATTCTGATAATTCAGTCATGCATTCATTGATGTGTTCTTCCAGAATCAGTTTACTTAAGCTGGTTAATGCGGCGCGCACGGCGGCCAGCTGAATCAGTACTTCAGTACAGTTTCTGTCTTCTGCAAGCATGCTTTTTACCTTGTTGGCATGTCCAATGATGCGCGACATTCGGTTAACCAGTCTTGCATTCTCTTCAGGGGAATGCTGGTGCATAGATTGTTCCTCCGTATTTCTGTAATATAGTGCTCTCCTATTTTATCACTGGAAACTGAATAATGCTACATTTTTATGAGAAATGAGGGCGGTTTATTTAATTTTTACAGCTGTTTCACAAAACATTCATAAAAAGAAAATTATATATGCTTGATTTCTTTTTGTATAATATCTATAATAAGTTTAGCTTACATTATAAACAGGAGAAATAGAATGGACAATAAAAATAATAAAAAAGACAATGGTAAGCTGCCTAAAAACAGCCAGACAATTATTCTGCTGGCGATTGCGGTGATGTTTACTTTATTTATATTATCTGTTTACAGTAATATGACCAATGACGATGATCAGAAGATATCCTATACGAAGATGCTTGAGATGGCTAAGGATGGAGATGTGGAAACAGTTCTGGTCGACAAGTCGAATAATCGCCTTGAGATTACCTTAACAAAAGAAGCAACTCAGGAGTTTTATAAGAAGGAGGCTTCCGGCAGCGGTATTCCCGAATCTGCGGGAGGACAGTTTTATGATGCCGCTTCTCTGGAGCCTCTGGTTTATTATACCGGTATTCCGGGTGATCCTGATTTTTACAATAAACTGGAATCATATGGAGTGGAGGTTACGGACAGTATTCCCGATACCAATTCAGCTATTGTTGATTTCTTTCTGATTTATATTGTGCCGGTTTTGCTTTTCTATGTGCTGATTATGTTTATTATGCGCAAAGCCGGTGGCGGCGGCGGTGTGATGGGCGTAGGCAAGTCCAATGCCAAGATGTATGTACAGAAGGAAACAGGGGTAACCTTTAAGGATGTGGCAGGTCAGGACGAGGCAAAGGAATCTTTAACTGAGATCGTAGATTTCCTGCATAACCCGGATCGATATGCGAGAATCGGCGCAAAGCTTCCCAAGGGAGCCCTGCTGGTGGGTCCTCCCGGTACCGGTAAAACACTGCTGGCAAAAGCAGTAGCCGGAGAAGCACAGGTTCCGTTCTTTTCTTTGTCAGGTTCTGATTTTGTAGAGATGTTTGTCGGCGTGGGAGCTTCCCGTGTAAGAGATCTGTTTAAGCAGGCTCAGAACAATGCTCCCTGTATTATTTTCATCGATGAAATTGATGCGATTGGTAAAAGCCGTGACGGAAATTACGGCGGCAACGATGAACGGGAACAGACATTGAACCAGCTTCTTTCCGAGATGGATGGTTTTGATACCTCAAAGGGTATTTTTATTCTTGCGGCAACCAACAGACCTGAAATTCTGGACAAAGCGCTGCTGAGGCCCGGTCGTTTTGACCGCCGGATTATTGTAGATCGCCCTGACCTGAAAGGGCGCGTTAATATTCTGAAGGTACATTCACGCAATGTATCACTCGATGATTCTGTTGATCTGGAGGCAATCGCGCTGGCTACTTCCGGCGCTGTGGGCTCTGATCTTGCCAATATGATTAATGAAGCGGCAATCAATGCGGTTAAAAACGGACGTCAGGCAATCAGTCAGGCGGATCTGTTTGAATCCGTAGAGGTTGTGCTGGTAGGCAAGGAGAAGAAGGACCGCATTCTCAGCCAGGAGGAACGCCGTATTGTTTCCTATCATGAGGTGGGACATGCACTGATCAGTGCGCTGCAGAAGGATTCTGAGCCGGTGCAGAAGATTACGATCATTCCCCGTACAATGGGTGCTCTGGGATATGTAATGAATGTCCCTGAGGAAGAAAAATATCTGAACACTGAAAAGGAAATCAGAGCCCTGCTGGTAGAATTTCTGGGCGGACGTGCTGCAGAGGAGATCGTTTTTGACACGGTTACGACCGGAGCAGCCAACGATATCGAAAAAGCAACAGGACTTGCCCGTTCAATGGTAACGCAGTATGGTATGTCAGAGGAATTTGGTCTGATGGGACTTGAATCTGTGGAAAGCCAGTATCTGACAGGCCGCACAGTTTTAAACTGTTCCGATATCACGGAGGCGGCAATTGATGATATTATAAAACGCACCTTAAAAGAATCCTATGAACAGGCCAAAACGCTGCTGAGAGCGCACAGAAGAGCGCTGGATGAGATCGCAGCATTTCTGATTGAGAGAGAATCTATAACAGGCAAAGAATTTATGGAGATTTTCCATAAAATTGAACGGGAGGAACACCCCGAACAGTATCCTGAAGAACCAGATAAGGCTCTGGCAGAGATTAAAAAAATTGAGGCAGAAGAACTTAAGGCGGA
>JAUNPP010000034.1 GCA_030536685.1 Lachnospiraceae bacterium | reverse complement strand
GTATATTTCCATAACCCGCTTAATGCGATATTCTTTCGGTGCGTGGATAAACACACGAATCACATTGTCATAGTCTCCCAGAACATAGTCAGCAGCTCTGCCAACGATTACGCAGCTGCCATTATCTGCAATCTTTCGAATAATTTTTCTCTGTGCGTCGATGGCATGATGAACTGCACCGGTACTAAGGTACAAGTTTCGAAGCACATCTGGAGAATTCCTGTGAATATCAGAAATAAACTCCATATCCAATCCACTTTCGTGGGCTGCCAAAGCAATCATTTCCTTATAATAGAAAGGAATATGAAGCTGCTGCGCTACCAGCTTGCCAATCTGTTTGCCAGCGGAGCCGTGCTGTCTTGCTATGGTGATTATGACCCCAGGTTTAGAGGGCTGCAAAGCCGGAACAGAATCGGGAACGGGAATCTCCGGCTTTCTGCGCTTAACATAATCTGCCTCCAGAAACTGGCGATAGAAAATATAGCCAACAATGCTTGTAACCATCTCTGTAACCGGGAAGGTCAGCCAGAACCAGTTGAGTCCAAATCGTGAAAATACATATCCCAGCGGCACAAACAATATCATGGTACGAAGTACAGTCAACGCCGAGCTTTTCAGACTATACCCCGCTGCCTGAAAAAACACCGGAAATATCAGCGAAGTGACCAACGGCAGAAAACTGATCGCGATGATGCGAAAACCAACACGCCCGATTTCAATGACCAGTGCATCCGAAGTAAATACTCCTAGCAGCAATTCGGGAACAGACATAAAGCACAGTACCCCCAATGCCATAAATACAAGGCCGCAGCCAATAGACGTTGTCAGGGTCTTTTTACAGCGGTCAATATTTCTGGCGGCATAGTTAAAGCTGATCACGGGTACGATACAGGTCTGCATTGCGTTAAGGGGAATAAAGAAGAAAGTCTGCCACTTATAGTAAAGTCCCAATGCAGTAACAGCCTGATCAGAAAATTCTGCAAGAATCAAATTCAAACCCAATATGTAAAAGGTGTATGCGGATTGCATAAGGATATTTGGTACTCCCAAACGGAAGATTCTTGCAATATAGCGGGGATAGACCTCTTTTGCCGGAGATGGATGAAATCCTTTTTTCATAACAATCAGCGCCGCAACAATCTGTCCTGCAACAGTGGCAGCCGCAGCTCCGGCAATGCCCATCCTTGGCAGTCCAAACATACCGAAGATTAACAGCGGGTCGATCACGATATTCGTAACAGCTCCTGCAATCTGCGCCACCATAGGCGTTTTCATATCACTGCCCGCCTGCAAAATCTTTGTCCAGATGCTTTCCAAAAACAAACCAAAACTAAATACGCAGACGATTCTGCCGTATACAATTACATCCTGAATGACTGCTTCGGATTCCGTGGATATTCTCGCATAAGCAGGCATAATGAGCCAGGAAATAAGAGCAAACAAAAACCATAGCAGAACCGCAAGAGGCATTCCAACACCGGCATATTCATCAGCTTCTTTTTCCCGGCCTTCGCCCAACTTAGCCGCAATGACTGTATTAATACCCACACCGGTTCCCACCGCAAGGGCAATCATCAACAGCTGAAGCGGATAAATGATAGACAGTGCCGTTAAACCGCTGTCTGAAAATCTACTGATGAACAGACTGTCTATGATGTTATACAGCGCCTGAATCAACTGTGCCAGCATCACAGGAGGGGCCAATTTCAGAAGTATTCTGCCAATTTTTTCTTTTTTGTACAATTCAATTGTATCCATATTTAATCACTTCACTTCTTTTCATCCATAGTTTTGTATAAAGGGTTGCAACGTTATTTATTGTCTTTGAATAATTGCCCTGTTAATATCATTGATAAGATTTAGTGATTCATTTTCCATAAACACCTCCTCCGAAAAATTCCGAATAGGATTATACTGCAAAACTCTATCATTTACAATAGATTTTTTGAAGCTATTCCAAGCAAAACAGCCGCTTCGGATTTACGCCGCAGTGACTGTTGTTATGCCGCAAAAAAAAACCTTACCGATATTCAGTTTTGTTTCTGAAAATCAGTAAGGTTTTTTATGCTATTAAAGTAATCTCATTCAGTGAATAACGAAATTATGCTGCCAAATCGTTGCCAGTTAGTGAACAAATATGTTTGGAAATCGTATAAACACTGAGGTTTTGATTGGCATTTTTTATTCAAACTCAATCGTAGCCGGCGGCTTAGGTGACATATCGTAGCATACGCGGTTTACATGCTCCACTTCTGCCAGGATTCTGTTTGTGATAACCTCAAGCACATCCCAGTCTACCTTTTCAATTGTAGCTGTCATAGCGTCAATCGTGTTTATTGCACGAATGATTACCATATACTCGAAGCAGCGTTCATGTTTTTTCATGCCTACGGACTTGAAATCCGGTACTACTGTGAAATACTGCCATACCTTCTTGTCCAGTCCTGCTTTTGCAAATTCTTCACGAAGGATTGCATCTGCTTCTCTGACTGCTTCCAGTCTGTCCTTAGTGATAGCGCCAAGACATCTTACGCCAAGTCCGGGACCCGGGAAGGGCTGACGATATACCATATCGTGAGGAAGTCCTAATTCAATACCGCACGCACGTACTTCATCCTTAAACAGCTGTTTCAGGGGTTCAACCAGTTCAAACTGCAGGTCTTCGGGCAGACCGCCGACATTGTGATGGGATTTTACCATCTTTGCTGTCTTGGTACCGCTCTCAATGATATCGGGGTAAATGGTTCCCTGTCCGAGGAAATCGATTCCTTCCAGTTTTCTTGCTTCTTCCTCAAAAACGCGGATAAATTCACCGCCAATGATCTTACGTTTCTGTTCGGGATCTGCTACATTTTCCAGTTTGCTGAGGAAACGTTCCGTTGCGTCTACGTAAACCAGATTTGCATGAAGTTCATCACGGAAGATTTTAACTACGCTTTCGGATTCATTCTTACGCATCAGGCCGTGATTTACATGAACGCACACCAGCTGCTTGCCGATTGCTTTAATTAACATTGCTGCAACTACAGAAGAATCTACACCGCCTGATAAAGCTAACAGTACCTTTTTGTCTCCTACCTGCTTACGGATCAGTTCTACCTGATCTTCAATGAAATTCTTCATATTCCAGTTAGCTTCTGCCTTGCACTCATCGAAAATAAATTGCTTCAGAGTTTCCTTATCCGGCAGCTCGCTTAACCGTTTTGCACATTTGGAAGCGGGATAATCTATGGAAATCATAGGGTAGCCCAGGTCATACAGTTCGGGTCTGATTTCTACTGCGACACCATCTACAATGCGGTTTTCACCGCCATTTAAAATAATACCCTTTACATTATCAAGTGCCTTCAGTTCCTCTACAGTGATATCATGGGGATGAATTTCACTGTAAACGCCAAGATCACGAATTTCACGAGCCACTACAGTGTTCTCTGTGCTGCCCAAATCCAAAATTACTATCATATCCTGTTTCATGGCATTTCTCCTTTAATTAATTGAATGTATATGCATTCCCATTATAACCCCTATTTCACCAAAAATCATTAAAAATCTTACTTTTTACCAGATTTTTTCCCAGATTTTTTTCCTGAACGATTTTTTACACTTTCACACCCGCCTTCATTTTCATATTCAAAACTCGCATGCTCCGAATACAGGGCAAACATACAGATTCCATTTTGGTAAAAATAAAATTCTGCCGGGCACGAAACTGTTTCCAGAATCATTCTGGTCATTTTTCCATCTTGCGGAGCCGCTAATTTTTGAGTATTCTCACTTTTTATCCTGACTTCCAGCCGGTATTTTCCCTGCTGCAGAATAATCTGCGTTTTCGTGCACAAAAGCACCTTCACTCCCAGATACGTGGCAAGCCGATATTCCTTTCCCTGGTAATGGATAACGCAGATACAGCCCTGAAATTTCAATCCATAAAACGGAATCGATGCAGCCGAAACCATCACAGAACAGCCTTTCCTACACTGTTGTAAACTGCCGGAAGAGAAATCATTTGCCTGTACCCAGATATAAGAGGACGGAAAAGAACGCCCGCTGTCCATTTCCATATATCCATTTCCACCTGTAAAGTCTATTTTTCTTCCATTTAAGAGGACCTCTCCCTCCAATTCATGATGCATACTGATAATTCCATGTCGGCATTCCATTGGAAAGAAACGAAATGGCCCCATAATATCATAGCGAATCGGTGATAGATTTTTATAACGAATTCTGCCGCTCAATGTCAGCTCCGGAGTCCTGATATCCAAAACAACACCTCTTTTCGAAAAGTAATTTCCTCCTTCCGGAATTATTTTTCCTTCTGTAATTCTTTCTTTTTTAAAATGAATTTTCTTAGAAAAGTCTTCTGTAATCACCTGAATAAACCTTTCGGATCGTGTCTCCCCTGCAATCAAACAAAGCGTCTGATTTTCTTTCTGATGTTTATAATAACAGCCTTTAAAATAATTTTTCAAATCCAGCACCTCCATCCCCCTTATCCTGCCCACATCATCAAACTTCATACCTGTTTCTTTCTTCACAACGCAGCTTTTCCACTGTAAAATAATTTGTTTTTGTGTACATATCCTAGTTGCCTGAGACGCCCTGATTGACTCGCCTTTGCTCTCCGGGTATAATTAACTGATAGAAACTGACTATTAAAAAGGCTATTAACAAGGCTATTAAAAACATGCCGTGCTGCAGCAAAGAAAGGAATCTATAAATGGGCGAAATGAATAAGAAGTATCTGATCGATACAAAGGAAAATGAGAATTTCCTGAAAGAAATCCGTGAAAATCTGTTCAGTTTTGGACACAAGTTCCCCTCTCCCGGAGGCGGCTCCTACTATCTGGGCGATGATGGAACTCCCTGGACAGACCGCAATCGCGAAACGTGGATCACAAGCCGTATGATACATGTTTATAGTCTGGGAACCTTCCTTGGTCATCCCGGAAGCGAAGAGCTGGTTGACGCAGGCTTAAAGGGACTGACCGGAGAACTTCACGACAAGGTAAACGGCGGATGGTACGCAGGACTGACAGCGAACAATGAAATTCTGCCCACAAAACAGTGCTACGCACATGCATTTGTTATTCTGGCAGCATCCTCCGCTGCACTTGCAGGAAGACCCGGAGCAAAAGAACTGCTGGACGAAGCATTAAAGCTTTATGATCTTCGCTTCTGGAATGAAGAAGAAGGTCTTTCCTGCGATACATGGAACACAGAATTTACAGTTTTAGACGACTATCGCGGATTAAATGCCAACATGCACACCGTTGAAGCATTTTTAGCTGCTGCAGATGTGACCGGAGATGAAAAATATCGTGTAAGAGCAGGACGTATCATCGACCGTGTTCTTGTATGGGCCGGTGAAAATAACTGGAGAATCCCCGAACATTTCACAAAAGACTGGATTGCAGATTTAGACTGCAACAAGGAACAGCCTGACGACCAGTTCAAACCCTACGGCGCAACTCCCGGACATGGAATTGAATGGTCAAGACTGATTACTCAGTGGACACTTTCTACCTATAAAGAGGACAAACAGAGCGCTTCCAGATATCTCGAAGCAGCTGAAAATCTCTACTGCAGAGCAGTTGAAGATGCATGGAATGCAGACGGCGCACCCGGAATCGTATACACAACCGACTGGGAAGGAAAACCTGTTGTTCATGACAGAATGCATTGGACGCTTGCAGAAGCAATCAATACCTCCGCTGTTTTATTCCACGTTACCAGAAAACAGAAATATGCAGCTGATTACACTGAATTTATGCAGTATCTGGACGAAAAGGTTCTCGACCATGTAAATGGTTCCTGGTTCCATCAGTTAGACCAGAACAACAACCTGCTCGACACTGTCTGGCCCGGTAAATCAGACCTTTATCACGCAATGCAGGCAACTCTGATTCCTTACTACACCGCCGACCTTTCCATCGCACCCGCAGTAAAGAACGGAAAAACTCTGTAGTAAAGAACCTGAAAGCTCTGTAGTAAAAAGCAGAAAAGCTCTGCAATAAAGAACAGGTAAACTCTGTACTAAAGACAAAAAGCTCTATAATAAAACATTTTCTCAACATAATAAAAAACAGGTACAGCCCCTTCATAAATCAGTTCATGAAAACTCAAAAAAGAAGGCTGTATCTGTTTTTTTTAGGAATGCAATCCTGCCGGAGACTTTATCTTGGAATTCATTCATAAGCTGTATCTTGGAATTCGTTCAGCAATTGACATTTTTCTTTTTTCCCGGTAACATAAATTTCAGCAGCAGCCCTTTGCGCGATGGTATACAAGCCCAAATGCTGACGGCTGTTAATTCTATATACTCAGGAGATCTATTATGGCTTCATTATTAGGAATTGATATCGGAACATCCAGTGCAAAGATTATGCTGCTGGATACAGAACAGGGCGTGATTGGAGTGGAAAGCGAGGATTATGACGTGTCCATCCCGCAGATCGGATATGCGGAACAGGACCCGGATATGTGGTGGAATGCGGTGCTTTCCTGCCTTTTGCACCTGAAAAATAAATACCGGAAAGAATATGAACAGGTCGTCAGTGTTGGATTTTCCGGTCAGATGCACGGGCTGGTCGCTGTAGGTAAAAACGGTGCTCCCCTTTGCCCGGCTATTATCTGGCTGGATCAGAGGTCAAAAACGGAATGTGAGGAATTAACTGCGATCATTCCGAAGCAGCTGCAGAAAGAAAGTCTGCGAAACCGGATTTTCCCCGGATTTGCTCTGCCCTCGCTTCTCTGGATCAAAAAACACAAACCACAGCTTTTCGCAGATATCCATCAGATCATGCAGCCCAAAGATTATATCCGCTATAAAATGACCGGATTAACGGGCGCCGAGGTTACAGATGCCTCCGCTGCTCTAATGTTTGATATTCGTAAACGTGACTGGGCATGGGAAATTATCGATCTCTGCCATCTTCCGCATACGATTTTCCCGAAATGCTGTGAATCCGGCGAAATCCAGGGTTATATCAGCCATGAATGTGCCGAACTTACCGGCTTAAAGGAATCTGTACAGGTAATTTACGGCTGCGGCGACCAGCAGGCACAAAGTATCGGAAACGGTGTATTTGAAGAAGGAACCTTTATCTGCAATATCGGAACGGGCGGACAGATATCCGCATTTTCCAGGCAGCCCGTTTATGATGCAGACTTCCGAACCCAGACCTTCTGTCATGCTGCAGAAAACGGATACAGTATCTATGGCGCTATTTTAAATGCCGGAATGTCCTTAAAATGGCTGAAGGATAATATTCTGAAGGAAACTGATTTTAACAAACTGACAGAAATGGCAGAAAATATTCCCGCCGGAAGCAGCGGGCTGATTTTCCTGCCTTATCTGACAGGTGAGCGAACGCCCCACATGAATCCTGAAGCCAGAGGCGCATTCTGCGGACTGCATCTGAGTCATACGAGAGAACACATGACCCGCGCCGTAATGGAAGGCGTTACCTTTGCCCTGCGCGACTGTATGGAAATCCTCGAACAGATGGGCAATCACTGCGACCGGATCATTTCCTCCGGCGGCGGTGCAAACAGCCCCGTCTGGCTGCAGATCCAGGCCGACATCCTTCAGAAAGAAATTTACGTCTGCAATGTTTCCGAGCAGGCCTGCCTCGGCGCATGCATGCTGGCCGGCGTATCAGCAGGCGCCTTTGGCAGCCTGAAAGAAGCAGCGCATAAGCTGGTATCTTACAGCAAAGTGACTTATCAGCCGATTCCGGAAAATGTTGTTTTATATGATCAGGTTTATGAAAATTATAAAAAGCTTTATTGTGTAATGCAATAAGCTTTTTCTTGACAAAAACAGGATTCTGTCATACAATAAAGTCAGAAAAGTAAACGTGTTCATTTTTGTCCACCCGGTTCCGGACAGAAGCCTGATACTATCATCTGAAAGGATGATGCAGGAATGCTGATGGCGTTCCTGAATTTTATAATGTTAGGAGAACAAGATATGGCAGATAGAAACAGAGCTTTAAAACTTGGTATGCACACCTACACCCTTCATTTTTTTGGATTTGGTGAAAGCTGGGGATTTGGTAAGGATTACTTTTTTCCCCAGGTTATGACCCTTTATGAATTAATGGATAAAGCGGTGGAATGGGAATTGGATGGTCTTCAGATTACCAAAGTTGATATCGGCAGTACAGACCCTGAAAACCTGGCAAAGGTCAGAAAAGCAGCAGAAGATCATGGATTATATCTGGAGTTTAATTCATCCTTCGATGCAGGAAGCGATTCCCGCGTAAACTGTACCGTTCCGGAGGCGCTTGAGATTGGTCATGCCCTTGGCTGTGAACTGGTTAAGTTCAGCCTTGATATCAAGCGTCCCAGAGAGCTTTACGGCTCCTGTATGCACCCCGCTGTTATGAAACAGATGGCAGAAAAATACGAACAGTTCAAAGAATGTATTCCGCTGATGGAAAAATATGGATTAAAAATTGCAATTGAGAATCATACTGACACCTTTGCAGATGAAATTTTATGGCTGGTTGACAAGCTCAATCATCCTTCCATCGGTACCTGTGTTGATACCATGAATCCTCTTCAGGTTCTCGAAAATCCTGAATACGCAATGGAACGTATGCTTCCCAAAGCATACTGCTGCCACTTCAGCGATGACCTGATCGTGGTTGACCCGCTGGGTGTTCATGATATCGGCGCACCTCACGGTCAGGGTTCTATGGACTGTCCTCGCATGGTACAGCAGATTCTCGAGAAATCTCCCATGGATCGTATCACATTTGAAAATGAAATTGCTTTCAGGAGCATGGACGAACCAATTGAAGAAGCCCGTGAAAGAGAAATGAAAGCCTGCGAAGAAAGTGTCCGCTATCTGCGTGATGTACTCAAACTTGGTGTAAGAAACCGGTAAGAAAAAGCAGGTTCCGTTAAACCTGACGTTAAACCTGACAGCCAGTAATCAAAAAATACCACCAGATGTCCCAAAACATCTGGTGGTATTTTTGATTACTCCGCTGAACTGCTCAGAAACAGATTTGGAATCAGCGTTCCAAGTATGGTTGCGGCCATCGCCGGAATTACGCCGCCGCCGAGAATTGCATACAGAGGCGGCACCACTTCAAACAAAATTGCCACAATGACACCCAATGTTACACCGATTCTTGCCGCCTTAACCTTTAATTTCGACTTAAACCTATCAGAAGTGCGGTCCCTCATAATCAAACCAATAATAAACATTGGAATTAATACACCGCCGCATACAGTATAGCCATATGTACCCAGATCATAGATATAATCTGAGAACAGACCGCAGATTATTGCAATAATACCGGCAATCAGTGTCGCTATTTTTGCATAAATAACACCCTGTCGGGGAGTTAATTTTCCATTCGGATCAATAATATCTGCAACAATATTCGCCGCCGCACAGTTCAGGTGAGTATCCGCACAGGACATGCAGGCTGCAAATACACCAATTGGCAGCAGAATGTTCACATACATTGGCATTTTATTTAAAATCGCCCATACCAGGGCCTGATCGCCTACCTGCTGATTCACAGTAAATGTCGCAATACCGATTGCAATAATCAAGAATACCATGATAATATTACAGAAAAATGTAATACCATAGGATTTTTTAGCGGTTGCAACATCCTTTGCCGCAAATGCGCGGTTCCAGAAGATCGGATTGGAAGTTGCTCCTACCACACCGGTAAAGAAGCTGGTTGCGATTGCAATTGGTTTATCCACAAACATATCCCAGTGACCGGGATCAACCGCCATAACCGACTCTTTCAGAGTTCCAATATCAAAATGAAACATTTTCAGGCCAAAGAAAATAACAAACACCGCAAATATCATCTGTATTGTTCCATGGAGCGCATCTGCATAAATTACCGCACTCAGACCGCCCATTGTTGTGTGCGCAATTAACACAATACCACAAACGATAACCGAAATGCGATAGTCAACGCCAAACACCTGCTGCAGAACATAAGCAATTCCCATAATCTGCGCGCCGGGCCATACGATATTCGGCATCAGCGCCGCAATACCGCCAACCGCACGAATGTAACGGTCTCCGCCGCAAAGATAATCTGAAATATAATGCGGCATAGACACATAGCGAAATCTTGCCAGATACGGCGCAATAATGGTTCCCATCAAAATACCGCCAAGCAGACTTTCTCCCATCCAGAACCAGTAGGCATTAATACCATACTGAAAACCTCTTCCGGCCTGTCCGATAAAGTTGCCCGCTCCACTGAAGCTTGCCCAGGCAGTTAACAGAAGCAGAAGTGTCCCTGTATTTTTGCCTGCTATAAAATAATCGTCTGTATCCTTTGCTGATTTGCTTGTTTTATAGCCAATCACCATACAAAATGCCAGATCTGCTATCACAAGTATAGCTGAAATTATCATAAAAGTACTACTCATATAAGTCCCGTCCTTTCCCAGGCTATAGACTCAATATTTCAATTATCTGGAAGCCATCACCTTTCTGGCATATCCATATGTAATCCACGCTGTAATAACAGCCAGAATACCACAGGCAATTGTCCAGAGCCAGATATAGGTATAACCGGTGTTACCAAATTTATCCAGCCAGATACCGGCAATTTTGGCAAAATAAATGTCAGGCAGGTAACAGATTAATGAAATAACACCTGTCGCTACCCCTGTTAAATGCAAAGGAATACCAACTTCTGCCAGCGTCGCAAAATAAATACCGCGCATACCTGTGTAAGCAATTGCGAAAATAAAAGAAATGGTGATACACAGCAATACAAAACTCTGCGTTAACAGCATACCAGCTGTTGTAATCGTAGCTGCAACTGCATAAAATCCCAGTGTCTTAACAGTAGAACCAATCTTATCTGCGATAAAACCAATCGCCAATGTTGACAGACACGCAATAATATATACTCTGACAATAGAGAATGAACTTGCCAGCGTAGTAGAAATACCCAGGCAGGCAGTTGTATATGCTCCTAAATAACCGGAAGCTGCCGATGTCATGGAAAAGCAGAATAAAATCAACAATGAAATCAGCCATACACCCGGCAGCTTTAATACCTGGCCAATATTCGCCATTGTAAAAGGTACCTGCTCTTCTTCTCCCTGTTTTACTTCAGCGCCGATGATTTCCTTTGGAATAAAGATAAAGATCAGCACAGCGAGAATAACAAATACTGCACCAATCAGCCAGAGCATATTTCTGAACTGATGTCCCATGGCAATCGGATCTGTTGTACCATCCCCCATAATCGCCATATTCAGCAAAGCAACACCTGCAAAACCAACCAGGGTTCCAAGAAGACCACGGACAAACTCAGACACAGAATAAACCTTACCCTGCTCTTCTCCGGTACCCATTTTACGCACAACTTTCAAATAAGCAGACCAGATAAATACGCTGGTACCAATGCCAAGCGCTACATGAATAAGGATCAGAATAAGTGCGCTGGGAATCATACCATATATAAATGATGAAATACCCATGATCAATGCACCAATCACCAGCAGATTTCTCTCACTGAACTTATCCGCCAGAATACCTCCAACCGGATACATCAATACTGAAAAAATGCCAAATGCCAAACCGATATTACCAATAAATTCATTGGCATTAGCAGCATCAACAATATTGGCATAATCGGTAAATACTGTTACCATCTGATCATAATAACTGTAACGCAAAAACGGTACAAAATTCATAACACCGCCAAGACATGCGCCAAGTGCCAAAACCAGCCATCTTTTCGCTCCTGTAACTCTCATAACAACCTCCTCTTAAAAATCCTAAAGGAATGCACTATGATACAAAGAGGCAGAAATGCATCTGATATTTTAGTTTATATTTTTAGTCTGTTTTGAGTCCGACAGTCTTCCTGCTGTTATCGGACTATTACCAGACTAATGTGTTCACTGTCATCAGCTATTCTGCAATCGGAATTTTAATATATTCCTCCCTTGAACCATGTTCATTATTCCTCAAGAATGTATACCCGCTCCAGATTTTGCCGGAGCAGCTGATTACATTCCTGCTCACCTTTTTTCCTGCTCTCCGGATCTTTCCTCATATATTCTTCCAGCAATCCCTTTACGATCAATGTGTTGGATCTGCTGAAATAAACTGCATCCTCATAAGAAAGCAGATTATAATTAACTGCTCTTTTTAAAATCAGCAGATCTCGATCCTTGATATCACTGGTAAATAACAATGTGTAGAAATACGCCGGATTTTTTTCCGAACCGGCAACAGGAAATAATTCGAAATATTCATCAAGTGCATCCGAAAAAGATGCATTATACTGTCCCCATAAAAGTCTGTAATACAAATCCGGCCGTTCAAATGCATAGTGATTGAATACTTTCCAACCTTCAAGATACATTTTCAACAAATTTTCATCCGAATCCATGACTTTTCCATATTCCACCATGTAATCATCAAAAAAACGGATGGAAGCCAGAATGATCAGGTATTCCAGACTTTCAAAATGCCTGTATAAGGCAGCTGGGGAACAATGATTGCTTTCCGCAATCTCACGTACTGTCACCTGCGAAGCATCTTTTTCCTGCAGTTTCTCGTACGTGGATAAGATTAAACGTCTCTTAGTTTCATTACCTTTTTCATAAACAGCCATATTTATTCATATTTATCTTATTCTGAAAATGCCTAACAGCTTCTGATAACTATGTGAACACATGAAGTCTTATAAAATGATACCTTATTGTGAAAAAACAGTCAATAGAAGCCTGCGTCGAATACTATGAAAATATCGCAGTGTTTTATATGATAGTGTTCAGGAAACTGTCAATTCTTCCAGTATATTGATTACATATTTTCAATATTCTCAAAGTACTTCTGATCAAGTCCTGATTTTGCCAGTACAGCTTTCACATTCTCTCTTACTGCTGCATCCAGTTCAGGGCGATGAGCATCATACTTATTTAACAATCTGCTCATTTCTCTATCAAGACTGTCTTCAAAATATGTTGCACTGTTTGCGTTACGTGAACCAATACGGGGTGAATACAGATCCATAAAATTATCCAGCGTGTAATCCGCATCCACAAAACTGCCGTCGTGTCCGATTTCCTTGATTTCTTCCAGATTCAGAGTTTCTTCATTTACCTCAAACGGGGTGAATGCAAATTTAACCTGTCTGATGATTTCAAAATCTACAAGCATCTTATCAAATGATGTTGCATTTACACTGTCCATTACGCCGCCTGCTTCCATAACCAGGTTGATTCCGTGGCGGTAAGCGGAAGAGAATGTTAACATCGATTCATAACCTGCCTGGCAGTTTAAGAAAGGTGCGTCTGTCTGGCTGCCGCCTCCTCTGGAAGGCATTCCGTAGAATTTAGCCATATTTGCGCCGAAGCCCTGCATCAGAGTTCCCTCAGGAGCTGCGCATGCAAAGGTGATTCCTCCTTTCATATCTGCTGCTGTGGACTGGATTCCGAAAACAACCGGTGTTCCGGGGCGGATCATCTGCGCTAAAACGATTCCTGCAAGGTTTTCTGCTGTACCACTTGCAAGAGAACCTGCCATGGAAAGTGATCCGGTTGCCCCCAGCATGGTAGCCGGGCACAGGATTGCAGGCTGTCCGTATTCTGCAAGCAGCATCAGGCAATCCAGCATTCTTTCATCTAAAGATAACGGTGAGTTGGTATTGATCAGAGCGATCATTCTCGGCTTTTCAATTAAAGCTTCTTTTCCTCCAAAGGCTTCACAGCTTGCTTCAAAAATCAGCTCCATTTCTTCTTTAAAACCTGTTGGAAGCATGATTGCTTTATCAGAGTGCAGCAGAGTTGCATAAAACATTTCAATTGCTGCTGTATCTTCCGGCACATCACTCGGCTGAATCATAATACCGCCGTTAATAGAATAATCTTCATCTGCATGAACGAGCTTTAAGCACTTGATGTAATCTTCCATTGTTCCTCTGCGGCGTGTTCCATCTCTGTCATCAATAAAAGCACATCCGTATGTAGGTGCGGGATTTACACGACCTTCCCCAATCACCATATCATATTCGGGATTTCTTGCATAAATGGTGAAAGACTCAGGTGCCATCTTAACCCAGTGCATAACCTGTTCTTCTGTAAAGTATGCGATATCGCCTTCTACTTTAATACCGTTTGTTTTCAGAATTTCACGAGCTTTTTCATTATGGATTTTAACACCTGTATCACGCATAATCTCCATAGCCGCATTGTGAATCATCTGTTCTCTTGTCATAACTCATTACCTCCAATGTTTTTTGTCATTTTGGCTGTTTGATAATTTTCTGTTAATTATCTTTTTGATTATTAATAGTCAGAATATAAATGTGTTCACTTTTTTGGTTAAAAAAAATTTCGTGCCGTCCACTTTTGCGATTTCCGGTTCCTGCAAAAAGTGAACTGATTCACTTATTAGAAAGTATAAGACTTTTCCCCATTATTGTCAATATGAAAATATATTTTTTGCCAGTTTACAAGAAAAACGCTATTCTTTTTACAGCATATTTTATTATTTTTACAGCGTTTTACTTTGTATCTGCTATTTTATCCAATTTTTTTCACACTTTTTACCTGTTTTTCAGTAATTTTTGAAATCTTTCTCTTGCTTTTTCATTTTTTTTATTGTATGATGGCCTCATATACATTTTGCACTAACATATGTGCATTTGCAGCTTGATAATATGTGAATTTTTTATCACTTTTAAAACTGTATGATGCTTTTTGTTCGTCAATTTGTTAACATTCACCTGTGCTGCGATGAGTTTTGTATGATGATATTATGGAGGTTTTACAAAAATGAGCAAAATTCAAATCACACCATTCAAACGTGTGCTGGTTGCAAACCGTGGGGAAATTGCAATCCGCGTTTATCGGGCGCTGAATGAACTGGGCATTACAACCATCGGTATTTATTCCAAAGAAGACCGTTATGCCCTTTTCCGCTCGAAAGCAGACGAGTCTTACGAGCTGCGTTCTGAAAAAGGTCCTGTTGACGCCTATCTTGATATCCGGGGAATTATTGATATTGCGAAGGCGGCTAAGGCAGATGCGATTCATCCTGGCTATGGTTTTCTGTCAGAAAACCCGGAATTCGTTGAAGCCTGTGCAAAAAACGGAATCACCTTTATCGGACCTTCCAAAGAAATTATGAATGCCATGGGAGATAAGATTTCTTCCAAACAGATGGCTATCAAAGCCGGTGTTCCGATCATTCCCGGTGTAGACCATTCCCTTAAAAGCGAGGAAGAGGTATTACAGGTCGCAGATATGGTAGGATACCCGGTGATGCTGAAGGCTTCCAATGGCGGCGGCGGACGCGGTATGCGAATCGTAAACTCTGCTGAGGACATGCCGAAGGAATACCGCGAGGCCTGCAACGAATCCAAGAAGGCATTCGGCGACGCTCAGATCTTTATTGAAAAATATATCCGCGGACCGAAGCATATTGAGGTTCAGATTTTAGCGGACAATTACGGCAATGTCGTTCATTTATATGACCGTGACTGTTCCGTGCAGAGACGGCACCAGAAGGTTGTGGAGTATGCACCGGCCTTCAGTATTCCCGAAGAAACCCGCAGAATCATTTTTGAGAGCGCTGTAAAGCTTTCCAAAATGGTGGGCTACCGCAATGCCGGTACTCTGGAATTTCTGGTCGATCAGGAGGGACACCCCTATTTTATTGAAATGAATCCCCGAATCCAGGTGGAGCACACCGTTTCGGAAATGGTCACCGGCGTCGATATCGTCGCTTCTCAGATTCTGATCGCACAGGGCTATCCGCTTGACAGCCCCCAGATCAATCTCCCCTCTCAGGAAGCCGTTTCCTGTCATGGATATTCGATTCAGACACGTGTGACAACAGAAGATCCATCCAATGGATTTTTGCCTGATACCGGAAAGATCACAGTCTACCGCTCCGGCTCCGGCAACGGAGTCCGTCTTGACGGCGGAAATGCTTATACAGGTGCGGAAATCCTGCCCTACTATGACAGTCTCCTTGTTAAGGCAATTACACATGACCGGACATTTGAAGGGGCAATCCGCAAATCGCTCCGTGTGCTGAAAGAGATGCGTGTCCGCGGTGTTAAGACCAACATCCCGTTCCTTATCAATGTGATCAACCATTCTGCTTTCCGAAAGGGCAGCTGCTACACCACATTTATCGAAGAAACGCCTGAACTGTTTGAACTTCAGCAGAGTCAGGACCGCGCGACCAAGATCATAGAATTTCTCGGCAATAAGATTGTAAATGTAACCGGCGGTGAAAAACCGCTTTATGAAGACCGTATTCTTCCTGTTTATGACAGTACCAGACCCGTTTTCGGTGCCCGGGATGAATTTTTAAGACTGGGAGCCGAAGGATATACCCGCAAGATCCTCAACGATAAGAAGCTTTACGTTACCGATACCACGATGCGCGATGCGCACCAGTCTCTGATGGCTACCCGTATGCGGACAAAAGATCTCGCCGGAGCTGCCAGAGCCACCAATACATTTATGCAGAACGCATTTTCCGTTGAATGCTGGGGCGGCGCTACCTACGATACCGCATATCGTTTTCTGAAGGAATCTCCCTGGAAACGTCTTTCCATCCTTCGGGAAAGAATGCCGAATACCCTTCTCCAGATGCTGCTTCGGGCCTCAAATGCTGTCGGCTACAGCAACTATCCTGACAATGTCGTACGCGAATTCATCCGGATATCAGGAGAACGCGGTATTGATGTTTTCCGGATTTTCGATGCGCTGAACTGGATTGAAAACATGAAGATGCCGATTGAAGAAGCTTTAAAGACAGGAAAAATCGTAGAAGGTACAATCTGTTACACGGGTGATATTCTGAACCCGAATGAAACCAAATATACCCTGGAATACTACGTAAAGAAGGCAAAGGAGCTGGAAGCGCTTGGAGTTCACACCTTCTGCATCAAGGATATGGCGGGACTTCTGAAGCCCTATGCGGCAAAGGAACTGGTCAAAACGCTCAAATCCGAACTGAATATTCCCATCCATCTTCACACCCATGACTCTACCGGAAATGGAGTGGCATCTGTTCTGATGGCTGCGGAGGCAGGCGTTGACATCGTTGACCTTGCAATCGAATCCATGAGTACCCTCACCAGCCAGCCCTCCATGAATTCGGTTGTAGAAGCACTCCGCGATACACCTCGTGATACCGGACTGGATCGTGACGAGCTTGGAGAGCTCAACCGCTATTACGGCAGAGTGCGGAAGGTCTATAAGGCATTTGAAAGCGGAATGGATTCCCCTAATGTGGATATCTACAAATACGAAATCCCCGGCGGACAGTACTCCAACCTGTTAGCGCAGGTCGAAAGTATGGGCATGAAGGATCAGTTCGAAGATATCAAGCGCCTCTACAAGGATGCCAACGATCTTCTTGGAAATATCACCAAGGTTACCCCTACTTCAAAGGTTGTTGGCGATATGGCGATTTTTATGCTGAAAAACGGGCTGACAAAGGATAATCTTCTGGAAGCCGGAAAAGACCTCTCCTACCCGGCTTCAGTAGTGGATTACTTTAAAGGTATGATCGGACAGCCTGACGGCGGATTCAACCCCGAGCTTCAGAAAATCGTTCTGAAGGGAGCGGTTCCTATTTCCGTTCGTCCGGGTACCCTGCTGCCCGAGGCAGACTTTGAAGCCATCAAAACATATTTAAAAAGCCAGTATGACCTCAGTGCATTCACAGAAGCCGAAATGCAGCAAAAAGCAGTCAGCTACGCTTTATACCCTAAAGTATATGAAGATTACTGCAGACATTTCGAGGCTTATAATGACGTCACAAGGCTTGAAAGCCATGTTTACTTCTACGGTCTGCGCCGTGGAGAAGAAACCTCTCTTAAGATTGGAGAAGGAAAGCAGCTGCTTATCAAGTTTTTGGAAATGTCCGCACCGGATAAAAACGGAAGACGGAATCTGACCTTCGAAATCAACGGCTCCGTGCGTGAGGTTTCCATCATTGATGAAAAACTGGAGATCAAATCCGACCGCAAGCTGCGTGCAGATAAGAATAACCCTGCTCACGTGGGCTCCTCCATCCCCGGCACAGTGAGCCAGGTATTTGTAAAAGAAGGCGAAAAGGTAGCTCTGAACCAGTCCCTGCTTGTTATTGAAGCGATGAAGATGGAAACCACCATCGTAGCAAAACAGGAAGGTACGATCGATAAGATCTATGTTGCAGCCGGTGACCGCGTAAGCTCCGGCGACCTGCTTCTGTCTTTTGAAAAATAAAAAAACGCCTGCTTTACCTTCAGAATCCATTCTGAGCTCTGGTAAAGCAGGCATTTTTTATTTTTCTTCAAAAATATTCTTTTGAGGAATACTCGGAACGAATTTTGCCTGGTTCATCAGCGGATGCTCCAGCGTGATAGCTCCTTTTCTAGGACATACCATTACACAGGCTCCACAATAATAACACTCACCGGGGTACATAACAATCGGCGGTTTTCCCTTTTCCGGATTCGGAAGCAGGATATCGCACTGACAGGTATCGGCGCACCGATTACACCCAATACAAAGACTTTCATCATAATAGATCGGCATGGTACTGCAGCCGACGGGATGCACCGAAAACTCCTTTTTATCAAAGTTCTTCAAGACCAGCTACCTCCTTTATATAATCCGCATTCTGCTTTTCATATATATAATCCGCATTCTGCTTTTCATATTCTGTTTTCAGATCGCCAAAGAAGTCAAGTGAAACCTCTCGGCTTCTGATTTCTCCATCCTCCATACGGATTACGATGTGTTTTCCCTGTTTTTCCATCTGGCTGCTGTCTGTTCTTTTAAAACAAAGGGGCTGTGAGCTTTCTCTTCTTAAGAGACAGGCATTTAAAATGAGCTCCGATACCGTAAGAATGTCAAGTACCTCATGCGTGCGCATCAGATCATGCGGATTCTCACAGGTGAGTCTGGGAACAATGTCCTTTTTATAGCTCTGCAGCAGATCAAGTCCCTCTCTTAAAAGCGCATCGCATTTCACTCCGCCGCAGTAATTCTGCATGGCCTTTGCGATTGCCATGTTGAGCTCCTTCCAGGAAACGCCGTTTGCTTTGTCTGCATACAGGGGCGCATACAGCCGCTCCATTTCCGCCTCGACCTGTGAAACTGCATATTCTGACAATGTACTGTGTTCTGCCTGCTCTGCTGCCTTTCTGCCGGCATAATAGCCTGTTGCACAGGCAAATCCGGCACAATCCGATGCGTACAGCTGATCTCCTGCTGCATAAATTCCATCAATATTGGTCTTTAAATCCCAATCATGCATAATTCCGCCCGGCGCACCAAAAAGCTGTCTTTCCTGCTCCAGGAAATTCGCAGACTGCCAGCCGGTTCCGTAGCTTTGAAGCATATGCTTTTGCGGGTCAAATCCGCGCTTTGTATAGTTTTCCAGAATCGGAATCTTGGTTTTTCCCTCTTCTCCAACCATGACGCCCCAGATGACCCGCCGTTCTTCTTCCGGCATCCGACTCAAATCTGCATAAAAAGGAAGCGTATAGCCTCTTTTTATCAGTTCCTCAAAGTCCAGTGTTTCGGGGCCTCTGTATTCATACTTGGGGTTATCGATTACTCCCCCTTTCAGGAAGAATTTCTGCCCCTTTGCCGGCATATAACGCTCAAGAACTGTTTTCAGCTCATTTCCATCCCGGTCCACATAGGGAATTTCAACGCCTCTGGCATCTACCATCGTCGCAGCATACCATGTATTATGATTATTACCTGCTCCATACGGCGGAAAGCTTCTTCCAGCAGCAGAAAACTCTGCCCGTACGGATTTTTCCATCATGGTAAATTCCATCCCGGCGCGGTATCCCATCGCATGCCCGCTTCCGATACTCTGCAGCGGCCGAAACTCACAAAGTCCCACCGTATCTGAATTAAAAAGCCATACTCTGGCCGGTCTTGACATGGTAAGCACCGTTGTTTTTGCCCGAAAGATTCTAAACTTTCCGGTGCGGACATCCATTCCCATCGCACCGACACCACGTTTTCTGCCATTTTCCACTGTGGTCAGAAGAGCTGTGGCTTCTGTCCTGTCATATATTTTTACGCCCAGTTTTTTCATTGCCTTTACAAGCGCCGGTTTGAACGTGGAACCCCATACGCGAAGGGTAAATCGGTTTTTGTAATCATAGGCAAACATCAGCTTTGTCTTTTCATCCCGGAAAGCCGCACCTGTAAATTCATCCTCTGTGTCTCTTATTTTTCCGCCAAAAGACTCCAGATCAAGCAGACGGTCATAGCCTTCACGGCATTCAATATAATGCGCGATTCCATTGCTGTATCCATCCTGCTCATGAACATATGCCCATGCGATTTCTTCTGGAGTTACTTCTGAACAGGGGTTGGTGCAGGCGGATTCCCAGTGGTCAAAACCGGTTCCTGCTGAACCGCTGTGCTCCGTTTTTCCTTTTTCTACCAGAATAACTGATTTTCCTTTTCTTGCAGCTGCAATCGCGGCAAAACATCCGGCGAGCCCACCTCCAAGAACCAGAACATCACAGGCAGCTTCTTCCTTCTCGCCGACCTCATTTGCATACGGCCATTTATATTCCTGCATTCTTATTGATCCTTTCTTTATTTTTTTCAGGAACGCCTCCGGCGTCCTTATTGCGAATTATGCGTTATTTCAAGAATACCATCGGCACTCTTGCTGCGAGCGACTCGTCAGCTGCGCTGATATAATACATCTGAACCGCTCTTCAATCCTGTCGGAGGCTTTACGAACCGACATACGGACATGCAGTAAAATGTCCCTTTGAAACTTCCCTCAGCTCCATATCCTCTTCCCTGCATGCAGCTGAGGCATAAGGACATCTGGATGCAAAGCGGCAGCCGGGTTTGGGATCTACAGGGCTTGTCACCTCTCCCTGAAGCAAAGTACGTTTTTTATGACAGGATTCAATGCTCGGAATCGGAATTGCTGCCAGAAGGGCTTTCGTATAGGGGTGGAGCGGATTGCGAAAAAGTTCCTCTGAATCCGCTTTTTCCACACATTTTCCGAGATACATAACCATAATTTCATTGGAAATATGCTTTACTACCGACAGATCATGCGTAATAAACATATAAGTCAGCTTTCTCTCCTCCTGAAGATCCATAAGAAGATTCAGAATCTGAGCCTGAATGGAAACATCCAGCGCCGATACCGGTTCATCGCACACAATAAATTCCGGGTCAAGAACCAGCGCGCGGGCGATTCCGATTCGCTGCCGCCTGCCGCCATCCAGCTCATGGGGATAAGACATCGAAAGCCTTTCTGCAAGCCCTACCGTTTTCATAACCTCCTGAACCCGATCTTCTCTTTCTGACCTGCCGCAGACCTTATTGACGATCAGAGGCTCTTCGATCAGCTGGCTCACGGTCATTCTTCCATTAAGGCTTGAATACGGATCCTGAAAAATCATCTGCATCCGCGGACGAATCCTGCGCTGCTCCTTTTTGGAGGCTTTTACGATATCCTGTCCGTGAAACAGGATTTCGCCTTCTGTCGGCTCCTTCAGGCGCAGAACCGTGCGTCCAAGCGTTGATTTTCCACAGCCGGATTCTCCTACCACGCCCAGTGTAGAAGCCTGGTCAATAGAAAAGCTTACATCATCCACCGCATGTAAAAGGCCGGCGGGAGTCTGAAAATATTTTTTAAGATGATTGACTTCCAGAATTTTATTCCTGTTTTCCATTTTTACCGTTCCTTTCACTCACCTGTTTTCTCTGAATAAAGGTGACATTTAATCAAATGTGTCCCTTCCCTGCAGACCTTTGGTTTTTGCTCTGTGCAGATCGGTTTTGCGTATTTGCAGCGCCCGGCAAATGCACAGCCGCCGGGAAGATGGGTCGGATCAGGCATAAGTCCTTCAATCGGATGCAGCCTGCGTTCATTTTCCATAAGGTTCGGAACGGAACCAAACAGCCCTTTTGTATACGGATGATGCTTTTCTCCTGTAAAAATATCACTCAGCGATCCATATTCTACCGTCTCTCCGGCATATATGATTCCTACTTTATCACATGTTTCAGCTACTACGCCCAAATCATGTGTAATCATAATCACGGAAGTTCCGTATTCTCTTTGCAGATCACAGATCATGGACAAAATCTGTGCCTGAATCGTCACATCAAGGGCGGTGGTTGGTTCATCCGCGATCAGAAGATCCGGGTTGCAGACCAGCGCGATTGCAATTACTACCCGCTGCCGCATTCCGCCGGAAAACTGATAAGGATATTCATTTTTCCGCTCTTTTGGTATTCCTACCATCTGAAGCATCGCTTCTACTTTTTTTGAAATCTCTTCTCCGGAAAGATTTTCATCATTATGAAGCTCCAGCGCCTCTGCGATCTGGCTTCCTACAGTCAGTACAGGATTAAGAGCCGTCATGGGATCCTGAAAAATCATAGAAATCTTATTTCCTCTGATTTTTTCAAATTCCCGGTCAGACAGCTGTGTCAGTTCACGGTCTTCAAACAGGATACTTCCTCCGGTTATGGAAGCGGTTCGTTCCGGGAGAAGTCCCATCACGCCAAGAGCTGTCGTTGTTTTTCCGGCGCCGGTTTCCCCTACGAGTCCTACGGTTTCTCCTTTTTCAATTTCCAGACTGATTCCATTCACGGCATACACCGTTTCCAGATCCGTTTTATACTGTATCTTCAGATCCTCTATTTTTAATACCATAGCCCATTCCTCCTCTAATCCTTCAGTTTGGGGTCAAGCGCATCCGTCAGTCCGTCACCCACAAGATTAAAGGAAAGGGAGGCCAGAAGGATAAAAACACCCGGAAATATCAGTAAATACAGCGAGGTAAACATATAATCCTGGGCATTGGACAGCAAAGCCCCCCATTCAGGAGACGGCGGCTGGATTCCCATTCCGATAAAGCTTAAGCCTGCTGCCGAAAGAATCATATCCGAAATCGCCATTGTCGTATTTACCACGATCGGCCCGATTGCATTCGGAAGAACGTATTTGAAAATAATTCTTGCATGTGAGGTTCCATAGGATCTGGCGGCTTCCACATAATCCTGTTCTGCAACAGTCAGCACAACGGAACGGATCAGCCGTACATTTCCCGGAATACAGGATACGGTAATCGCAATGATCAGATTCTTCATATTGGAGCCCAGAGCCGCCACTACAGCTAAGGACAGAAGAATCGGCGGAACACACATAAATACATCTATAATACGGCAGATAATATTATCTACCATTCCACCAAAATAGCCTGCACTTGCACCTAAAACAGCTCCCGCAGCCAGAGCCATCAGACTTGTTGAAACACCGATCATCAGGGAGTACCTGGAGCCGTGAATGACTCTTGCAAAAAGATCTCTTCCCAGATCATCGGTTCCAAACAAATGTCTGCGGCTGGGCCACTGAAGCCGCTCTGAACCAATCTGTTCGATACATTTTTCATAAGGCACAATAAAATCAGCAAAAACCGCCAGAAAAAGAATAAAACAAAGGATGATCAGGCCCAATACAGCAACTTTATTCTTTCTGAAGCGTCTCCAGATTTCCGGAAGCTGCGAATTTCTTCTTTTAGGGTTCTTAGTCATTTCCTTTTCCCCCCTTTTTATATTTATCCATGATTCTGGGATCGATCACCGCATATAAAATATCCACAAGCAAAATGATCAGACTGAATAAGGCCGCCAGAAAAAGAGTTGAACCCATAACCATCGGGATATCCTTCTGCCTGATCGCCGTGGTGATCAGAGTACCCATTCCAGGCATTGCAAAAACGGTTTCTGCAATAATCGCGCCTCCCAGAGAAGCGCCAAAACTCGTTCCAAGCGTTGTCACAACAGGCATCAGCGCATTTCGAAGCGCATGGCGGATAATGATCCTTTTTGCCGGCGCGCCCTTTGCCTTAGCCGTTCTGATATACTCCTGTCGGATCGTTTCCAGCATCGCGGAACGTGTCAGCCGCAAAAGCCCCGCTGCAGAAGTCATCGCCACCGTAATCGTCGGAAGGATAAAACAGATCAGACCGTCCGCCCCATGAGACGGCAGCCATGCAAGCTTTAAGGAGAACAGCATCATCAGCATAAGTCCCAGCCAGAAGCCGGGAATACAAGCAAATATCAGAGCAGTTACCACGCAGATATGATCCAGCGCCGAATACTGCTTTACTGCGGAAATAATACCAAAGCTGATGCCGATAACGGCAGAAAGCGACATGGAAAATGTCGTAAGTATCAATGTGTTCGGAAAACGTGCCATAATATCTGTGATGACAGGCTCTCTCGTCTGATAAGACACACCCAGATCCAGGTGCAGAATAATGTCTCTAATATAAGAAAAAAACCTCACCAGAAATGGCTTGTCATATCCGAACTGTTCATTCAGAGATGCAATATCCTCCGGTTTGGCCGTGATTCCCAATATAATTGTTCCGGGGTCTCCCGGTGTAAGCGAAAGAATCGCAAACACCAGGAAAGCTACGCCCAGAAGAACAGGAATCATGTATAAAAATCTTTTGAGAATAAATTTACCCATAAAACCTGTTCCTTTCCTATTTCCAGGAGAAATCGTAAATAAAGTATGCGCCTTCAAATGCAATTTCCGGTACATTCAGCGAATTATTATAAGCAAACAGTTCCTTAGGATTACCGATTACCGCGTAAACAGCCTCCTCCTGTGCTTTTGAAAAAGCTTTATCAAAAAGTGCCATTCTCTTATCGGTATCGGATTCTGTTTTGGCTTCTGCAAACAGCTTATCCATTTCCTTATCCGAATATCTTGCATTATTAGCCATTCCGATCGCATCAGTGTCAAATGCCATTTCCAGACTCTGTGTATCGCCATCGAGCGTCATATTCAGAGCGCTGATCGTATAATTTCCGCTGGTAAGATCTCCGATATAAGAGTTAAATTCTGCTACTTTAATGGTGGTTTCAAAACCGATTGCTTTCAAATCACTCTGAATAACAGCGGCCAGATCGGAATATTTCTCAGCAACCAGCATCTCACCCAGATTATAAGGAGTGGAAATTCCGGCTTCCTTCAGAAGTTTTTTCGCTTTTTCCACATCATAGGTATACTGGAACTGTGTATCCTTGTAGCCCATACGGGTTTTTGCACAGATATTGGAGTTTACTTCCGCCTCCCCATCAAAGCAGACCTGCACGATGTTGTCACGGTTCAATGCGTAATTGACCGCCTGACGTACCTTTGCATCTTTAAATGGTTCTTTTTCAAGATTCATGCACACATAAGCAAATGCAGAAGTATCAGCTCTTGTGATTGTAATATTTTTATTAGCTTCCAGCTGCGCTATGCTTGAAGACTGGATTCCGGCAAAATTGATTTCCCCGGACTGCAGCGCAACCGCCATCGTAGCCTCGTTCGGAACCACTTCGAAATTCACTTTTTTAATTGCAGCCTCACCTCTGTAGTAATCCTTGTATGCTTCAAGCGAAATGCTGCTTCCTTTTTCCCGTTTTACGTATTTGTAAGGTCCTGTTCCCATTGGAATATTGGCAAAATCCTCTGCTGATTTTTCAGAGTAGCTTTTTGAAGCGATATGGACATTGCACACGCCGAGCAGGAACGGAGAATACGGATATTCGAGGTGGCAGACTACCGTATAATCATCCGGCGTCTCCACGGAAGCCAGACCATCTACCTCATATCCCTGATATTCAGAAGCCTGGTACATTTCCAGTGAATATTTTACATCTGCTGCTGTCAGTTTACTTCCGTCATGGAATGTTACATCTTTTCTTAAATGAAACGTATACTCCAGACCATCCTTGCTGATTTCATATTTTTCCGCAATCCGAGGCTCCGGTTCATGTGTTTCATCCGGGTTCATATACATTAACGTATCATAAATCTGGTTCAGGATGTTCAGCTCAACCGTGGTTGAAAAATTCGCAGGATGCAGGGTGTCAATATCTGCATCGATTGCAACAACCATCTCTTCTGTACCTTTGCTGCTCTTTGCTCCATCATCTTTCTTTCCTCCGCAGGCTGCAAGACTCAAAGCCATTCCCATCGCAAGAACTACGGCAAGTGTTTT
>JAUNPP010000188.1 GCA_030536685.1 Lachnospiraceae bacterium | reverse complement strand
ACCTAACCGTTAGGGTGAAAGTGTATAGGTTTCTATACATTTTAGTTAACGGTCTTTATCTATGGTAAATGAGAGGAGAAAGAAAAATATCATACTGGATAACGGCATGGAATTGATTCGTTGGGAGGAGGAGGATTCTCCGGTGTCGATTTGTTATCATCCCAGAGAGGAGAATCTTATGACCAGCACACATTGGCATACGGCGCTGGAGATTAATTGTATGTTTGATGGTGTGACGGAATATCATGTCGGCGGTGTTCAGAGAGTTATTTCTACGGATGGAGTCTGCATTGTGAATCAGGGCGAGGTACATTATGGCAGAGTGCGCAGCGATAGCTATACAGGGCAGGAAAGCGAAATAGGAATTACGATTCATTTTCGTGATTCCTATTTAAAAAAGCTGCTTCCGGGAGTGGAAAAGCTGTACTTTGAAATAGACAGTCTGGAAACGGAACTGTTGATTTCGAGGAAAATGCGGGAAATCTATCAGTACAGTAAAAGAATGGATGATAATCTTTCCAGAGTTGCGTGTATCACCTGCGTTTATCAGCTTATTGGTCTGCTTTATGAAAAATGCCGGAAGAATCGTGAGCTGGTACCGATTAATATTCAGAAAGATAAAGAGCGTATTAAGATCATCATTGAATATTTGAATGAACACTGCGGGGAGGAATTTACGCAGCAGGCGCTGGCAGATGGCATTTCGGATATTCTGGCGGGCTATATTGTGGACAGAACAAAGTCAAAGCATGGAAAAGCAAGAGTATGGGTGCTTCGGATGGCAATACCGATTGCGGTAAGCCTGATTTTGATGTTTTTGGTGCCGGGAAATGGCAATACGCTTACTTATGTGTATGTCGCTGTGACCTATAATCTGGTTAATACAATTTGTTACACCATGACAAATCTGCCCTATGGTACGATGAACTCGCTGATGACACGTGATCAGGGACAGAGAATGGTGCTGAATACTTACCGTATGACAATGGCACAGGTGGGAGCCATGATTACTAATATGTGTACGATTCCACTGGTAAATATGCTTGGCGGAAGTACAAACCGAAATGCATGGACAATTGTTGCAGTGATCTATGCGGTTCTTGCATGTGCAATGCTGCTGTTTTGTTTCTTTAAGACAGAGGAACGTGTTAATGTATCAGCAGAGATGCAGGAAAAGAAAGAGAAAAAGATTTACCAACACAGTAGCGGCATATTATGCAAAATATATTCTGAATAATGAAAATGTAGTCGGAATCATTAATGCAGTAAATTATGCACCTGCATTGATACTGATTCCCTGTCTTCCCGCTATTTCAAGGAAAATCGGTAAGCGAAATATTGCGCTGCTTGGAGGTCTGATCGGCGTTGGCGGACAGCTTCTGCTTACACTTTGCCCGGATTCAGCGGTGTGGCTGATTATCTGTTCTCTGTTAAAAGGCGTTGGTTCCGTTATGATCATGGGAACGATTTTTGCAATGGTTGCGGATACGATTGAATATGGTGAATGGAAGACCGGCGAAAGAATCGAGGGCGTGCTTTACTCAACAACATCCTTTGGCGCAAAAGTCGGCGGAGGCGTTGGAAGCGCAATGGTTATGGGACTTCTCGGACAGGCCGGATATGACGGCCTTGCAGCACAGCAGGGAGCAGCCGCAATCAGCATGATTAAGATGTTGTTCCTGTATTTTCCGATCATTCCGGTTCTTGCCTTGATGCCTGTACTGCTTTATTTTTACAAGCTGGATAAGATTTATCCTCAGGTAATGAAAGATCTGGAAGAGCGGGAAGGAAAATAGGAAAAACAGGAATACAGAAAAATACAAATACAGAAAAATAGAAAAACAGGGAAACAGGAATACAGGGAAATAGAAAAAAGGAAATATTGAAAGGAGATAAACGGTAAAATGGCATTGATTCATTGTAATTTTTATTCGAAATATCTGGGCTATGACACGCAGGTGAATGTAATTCTGCCGGAGAATAAGAGTCCGTATGAGTTTGATGAGAGCAGGGATTATAAATTTCAGACTTTATATCTTCTGCATGGTCTGGGGGATGACTGTAACGGATGGCTGCGTGGAACCTCCATTGAGCGTTATGCGACGGAACACCGAATTGCCGTTGTTATGCCGACCGGAGAAAATAGCTTTTACCTGAATAAAGCGTCAGGAAAGCAGTATTTTTCTTATATGACGGAGGAACTGCCGCAGAGAATGGCAAAATGGTTCCCTCTTTCATCAGAACCGGAGGACACTTATCTTGCAGGCCTGTCAATGGGGGGCTACGGCACACTGAAAATAGCGCTGACTTATCCGGAAAGATTTCATGAAATTGCGATTTTCTCCGCAGCGGTTGATCCGTGTACGCTTCTTGCGGTGACAAACGCTTTTGATGATAAGGTCGTGAGCGCAACCTTCTGCGCTGCTTTTGGAGAGGATGAGGTTAAGGCTGAGGATGATCCGATCAGGCTTTTGGAAAGCCGTATAGCGGAAGGCAAAAAGATTCCGAAAATTATTCAGTATGAAGGAAAACAGGACTTTCTGTATGACATGAACCGCACATTCTGCGATAAAGCAAAGGAACTGGGGGCAGAGCTTATCTACGAAGAATGGGAAGGCGAGCATAACTGGAAATTCTGGGATCGGGCCATTGAAAAGGCTTTGGACGTATTTTCGTTAAAAAATCAGGTCCTGTTCCGGGATTAGAAATGCTTTCTGGAATGAAAAGATTTCTGAAACGAAAAGCTTTAAGGGACAGAGTGAGCAGAATGACAGGACGAAATATATAGAAACAGAGAAAAGTAAAAAACAGATCAAAAAAATACAGTCGTGTGCGAAGGGATGCATGGCTGTATTTTTTTGTCTGTTTTGAAAAAATACCGGGCAATCAAACAGGTTTCTCTTTATACAAATCCAGAGGAGACTGAATATCCTTTAACAGAGAAAGCGGCTTTTTGCCCGGTATCTGCTGAGGAAATACCGAAATATGGAAGATCTTCAGCTGTTTTAACTATATACGATACAGGTACTTTTATACAGACTGATTTACGGAAAAATACTCTGTACATTTGAAGAGGAAAAAAGAATTGATAGAAGGCAAGAACATTCGAGGAAAAGATTGACTCATATGTTCGGCATTTGGTATGATAGAAAGCAGTGGAAAATAATGAGTGAATAAAATAGAATATTTTGAAGCGGAGGGGAATACGGTGAATGAAAGGCAGAATAAGCGTATCAATGATTTTGAGAAAAAATACATTGAGCGGATAAAAAGACGTTTGAATCAGAAGCTGGAAGAATCGGGGATGACAAAGGCAAAGCTTTATGAAGAAACAGGGAGAATGGGATTTTCATTTTCTGATAAGGCTTTGTATAACGCATTTAATTACAGCGAAACTTCATTGAATTCGATGGTAATAGCTGCTGTCTGCCGGATTCTGCATATCAGTGTTTCCTGGCTGTTTGCGGAGGATGAGACCGAGGAAGAAGAAGTCTCTTTTTCCCAACACTGCGGGAAGGAAAAAATGGATAAAAATCTCTACAGCGTACTGACAGATGAGCACTATATGCATACCTATCACTGTTATATATATAAACCGATGTATAAAAGATTATATCGCTCCTGTGAGCTTGTTATGGAGAAGGTGTCGGAAGATAAGGCAAATGCTTTTCTGAAAATATGTGACGAAGTGGTTCGTTTTGGTGAGAAAAAGCCGCATGTTAACAATTTTACGGGAGTTCCCGTTTTATGTAAAAGTGATAATCTGGTCTATATTGTATTTACAAGCTCGCTGGGATACATACAGATTCTTTGTTTTCAATATAAACCTTATAAAACTGCGGAGATGTATTTTCGGACAGGCTTTCTGATTATGGTGAATCCGTCGAATGCGATGCCGCAGATGCAGAAGGTTGTTCTTTCCTCACGGAAGCTTGAAGTGGAGGAACTTCCCTATATTGAAGGCCTTTTGAAGGTTTCCGGGGATAATATTATGCTTACGCAGGAAAGTATGGCGGAGTTATTTGAGGAAAATTCGGATAACCCGCTGATGCAGCGCTTTGAGAAGGAATTCATGCCTCTTTTTAAGCTGCTGGAGCATACGTGCTATGTGGTAAATGAAAAAGAAATCATGTCCTATTCGGCAAGCAGGATGAGCGAAAGAGAAAGATTGAAGGCGATTATGCTTTTGAAAGGCAAATCGCAGCTGCCGAGAGAAATCAACATTAAGGATCACGAGGAGCTTCCCCGCCTGATCAGGGATGGGATACTGTAATTTTGCCGCCGCAGTTTTACGATACTTTACAGGTTTAACGGACACTGGAAAATCATGCGTTTACCGTGGCTGCAATGCGGGCTGCAATATAATGTGGGCTGCAA
>JAUNPP010000033.1 GCA_030536685.1 Lachnospiraceae bacterium | reverse complement strand
GCCTTCACAGCTTCTGCTGCCTTCACTTCCTCAGTCTTCACGGTTTCTGCTGCTTTCACTTTTACCGCTGCTTTCGTCTCTACTGCGGAACCTGCTGCTTTGCGTCTCTGGCTTCTTGTCGTTTTTTTTCTCATCACATGCTGCTACTAAACACATATACGAAAATGTATATGCTAGATGATTCGGCATAATCTCACAAGTTCGCAGTATCTTTTATTCTGATAACCTGTAAATCATCTAAATAGCTTTTCCTTTCCTGAATTTTAAATTTGCTTTGTCCTTTGGTTTGGGAACTTATTGCATTGAGTAACTGCATTGCAAAGAAGGATACCCAAATATCCTCCTGTTACATAATTCCTGAAATATTCCCTGTTTTCCTCGATTAAAAATGTGGGGGATGAAAAACGAGAATACTTCCGGGCTTCCTGCTGATTACATTCCAATATATAATTATTATACACATTTCCCTTATTTTTTCAATACCGCGCCAATCCAAAAAAAGACGAACTTTTTTCGAAAAAATTTGCTATAATATAATATGCTGAAGAAAAGGAGACAGATATGAAAATTGTATTTTTAGATGCCAAAACGCTTGGCTATGATATTGATTTTACCCCGTTTGAAGAACTGGGCGAAGTAATCCGCTATGACTTTTCCACCCCGGAAGAAGCGGCGGTACGAGTCTGCGATGCAGACGTCATTGTAATAAATAAAACGCCGGTCAATGAACAGACCATCTCTCAGGCGCCGAACCTGAAGCTGGTCTGCGTTACTGCTACCGGAACGAACAATCTGGATAAAGTTTATCTCGAAAAACGAAATATCGCATGGCGCAATGTAGCCGGTTACTCTACAGAGTCCGTATCCCAGCACACCTTTGCCATGCTGTTTTATCTGCTGGAAAAGCTGCATTATTATGACGACTATGTAAAATCCGGCCGTTACCTCAATGACCGCGTCTTTTCCCATTTTGCCCAAACCTTCCACGAGATCAAAGGACTTACCTGGGGAATTCTGGGACTGGGAAATATCGGCCGCAGAGTTACGGAAATCGCCCGGCTTTTTGGAGCAAATGTCATCTACTATTCCGCTTCCGGCGCTCCCGCGCAGGCCGGATATCAGCAGGTAGATTTTGATACGTTGCTGAGATGTTCGGATATTCTCTCAATCCATGCCCCGCTTAACCAGTATACGGAAGGATTGATGAATGCAGAAGCCTTTCAGAAAATGAAGTCCTCCGCTATTTTGCTGAATCTGGGACGCGGACCGATCGTCTGTGAGAAAGATCTCGCCGATGCGCTGAACCAGGGAGAAATCGCAGCAGCAGGACTTGATGTACTGAGCGTAGAGCCCATGTCCGACACCAGCCCGCTGCTTTCTGTTAAAAACCCTGACCAGCTTTTTATCACACCGCATATCGGCTGGGCAAGCGTAGAAGCGCGCACTCACCTGATGCAGATCGTAGCAGGTCAAATCCGGGAGTTCTTCAGTTAAATAATCTGTTGGAACCCTGATAGCATCTGTTTACTCCGTAAATAAGGGAGTGGAATAATACCGGTCGCCACTGTCAGGCAGCAGAGCCACAATTACTTTTCCCTTATTTTCAGGGCGTTTTGCCAGTTTGATTGCTCCGCACAGAGCAGCACCCGAAGAAATTCCTGTCAGAACGCCTTCTTTTCCCGCCAGCAGCTTTGCCGTTTGGAACGCCTCATCATTTTCAATCCTCAAAATCTCATCATATATCTCTGTATTCAGCACCTCCGGTACAAATCCGGCTCCGATTCCCTGGATTTTATGAGCTCCGCCTCTCCCTTCGGAAAGAACCGGTGAATCCGCAGGTTCCACTGCCACCACCTGTATCTGCGGATTACGGGATTTTAAATATTCACCAACCCCGGTAAGAGTTCCTCCGGTGCCCACTCCCGCAATAAAAATATCCACTTTGCCATCCGTGTCATTCCAGATTTCTACCCCGGTGGTACGTTTATGCACCGCCGGATTTGCCGGATTTGTAAACTGACCGGGAAGAAAGCTGTTCGGAATTTCCCGCGCCAGCTCCTGGGCTTTGCAAATGGCGCCTTTCATTCCTTTCGCCCCTTCCGTCAGCACCAGTTCCGCACCATAGGCTTTTAAAATATTCCTGCGCTCCACACTCATCGTTTCCGGCATTGTCAGAATAATTCGATATCCCTTCGCCGCCGCAATCGAAGCAAGACCGATTCCGGTATTGCCCGAGGTCGGTTCAATAATCACAGAACCTTCCTTCAAAAGCCCTTTCTCCTCAGCATCCTCAATCATCGCCTTTGCAATCCGATCCTTCACGCTTCCCGCCGGATTCAGATATTCCAGCTTCACCAGCAAAGCGGCCTCCAGTGCAAACTCTTTTTCGATGTTCGTAACCTCTACCAGAGGAGTGTTCCCAATCAAACCCAGCGTTCCCTTAAAAATATTTGCCATTTTTCTTTCTCCTTTTTCTTTACCCTATATTTCATACTTGTTTAATATGTTTTTTGAATATAGAGGTATTATACTGACATTCTTTTATTTCGTCAAGCACTTCCTGCGATTCACCCACGGTAAACGCACGCTTTTTCAGTGTCTGTTAAACCTGTAAAATATCACAAAACTGCGGCGGCGGAATTACAGTACGATCCTGTGAAAGGGACCATAGAGAACGCGTCCCCGAACAGGATTGTACTGTAATGGAGCCTTCACAAATTTTTATAACAACAGAATAAATCACTATTAAAAGCTTGCGTTTACCGTTTTTTAACAACCTGTATTTTTCCAGTAAACGGTCAGAGAAAGAAAATAACAGCAGATCAGTACAGCCATAATGACAAGAATACTGGTTATATTTACACCGATCAGGCTTGTATACATCATGTTTGCGAGCGCATGAACGGAAAAGAGTGAAGAAACGGTCATCACAATGAAGGGAGCGACATATGCGGCCTTTAGCTCGCTGGCGATGGCTTTTCTGAGTGTTTTCCGCTCTATGCCCAGCTTCTGCAGACACTCATAGCGGCTTTTTTCTTCAAATGCATCATTATACATACGCATAAAGAGAATGCTTCCTCCTGCGAGGACAAATACCATAAACATAAAGACGCAGAGAGAATACACGATTTTAACCCACCCCAGGTCATCGCTTTTCGGGTCAGATACGATATAGGCGGTATAATTTTGATCCGTTTCACTGGTGATCGTATCCAGCTCCTCCATTGAAGCTTTAATATGACGGTCATCTTTTATTTTATAATTATAAAGCGTAAGCTCCTGTCCATATGCCTTCAGTTTTTCATATTCCTGAGCATTCACCAGATAAAACGGCATTTTCTCCTGCAGGATTCCAAGATAGGGGATCGAGGTATCTTCAATCTGCTGATACTCTTTTCCCTTGATCTGAATGCTGATTCCGGATCGGTCTGTGATCAGAGAGAGAAGGTACAGGCGGGAAACCTTGATTATCTCGTCATCGCCCGGTTCGGGAAGCTTAAATTCCAGCCCGGCCTCCCCTGCAAGCTGCTTTATCTGCGGCCACGACAGCACGCAGTAAACGCTATCCTGATATCTGCTGTCTACCACAGAGGAATTCAGCATCAAAACAGAAGTCCGGGACTGATAACGGATCTCATTATCCTTTTCGATCAGCTTCTCAAGCTTCTGATTCAGATTCTTCTGATTGCTCATAACCTGATACGTATATTCATTCCGAAAATGAACAATATTCTCATACCGCCCCTTCATGGCAAATCCTGTCGCCAGCGCAGTTACCGCACAAAGCATTAAAACGGTTACGATTGCATAGGTTCGGTAATTTTTCTTCATTCGAAAAATCATATTATTGACCCAGAGACTGCGTTCTTTCCGATACAGAAATTTCTTGTTTTTTGCCAGAGTCTGAAAGCCAAGAGGCAGCAGGCCGCCGAAAAGCAGATAAACACCTGCTATTACCAGAACAACTGCCAGCAATGCATTTGCCATTACCTCCTGCCCGCCCTCTTTTATTGCAAAATAGTATCCGCTGCCAAGAACTGCTGTACCAAGAACCGCTTTTACGATCAAAATACCGGCTTTCTGGTTCACCGCTTCATTTCTGCGCTGTGCCGAAACCATATCCAGAACGCTGCTTCGAACAATATTTACATATCCTTTCAGAACAAACACCGCATACATCGTCAGATACACCAGCGCCGTCGTTACGATCGGCCAGATTGAAAGTCTCGCGTGAATATCCACCGTAATTTCGGAAATGCTGAGCATGACCATCTGAAACAGCTGCATTGTCAGCAAACCGGAGCCTATTCCAAGTACCAGCGCCGTCAAACCGATAAATACCGTTTCGATCATATATAAACAGCCGATTTTCTGGTTTGTCAGCCCCATAAAAACATAAATACCGATTTCCTTTTTCCGCTGCGTCAGGAACACGTTGGTAGAATACCAGATAAAGAAAAACATAAAGCAGCTCAGAACGATCGTCACAACCTGAATCAGGATTTTAATATTCCGGGCGCTCATCTGTCCAAGCGTATCCATCGCATCTGAATACAAAACGCTTCGAAAATTCAGAAAAATGAGTACTGTAAATGCCAGCGAAAGAATCAGAGAAATATAATTCCGAAAACTGGCTTTGAAATTTCCAAAAGCAAGTTTTATCATGCAAAATCACCTCCCATAGATGCCTGCATATCGATGATCCGGTCATAAAACTCTTTCCGGTCATCACCTTTGCTCAATTTGCATCGGATTGCTCCATCACTGAGAATATAAACATCCTTTGCATAAGATGCGCTGAAGGCATCATGCGTTACCATAAGGATCGTAGCCCGTTTGCTGTCGTTAACCGTTTTCAGACATTCCAGAAGGTCTCTGCTCGAACGGGAATCCAGTGCGCCCGTCGGCTCATCCGCAAAAATAATCTCCGGATCGGTAATCAGCGCCCGGCAGACAGCGCCTCGCTGCTTCTGACCTCCTGAAAGCTGATACGGATATTTGTTCAGATGATCGCTCAGGCCGAACATCCTGCTGATCTGATCAGTCTTTTCCATGCAGCGTCTGCTGTCATTTCCATTTAAGGACAGGGGCAGCGCAATATTATCCTGAAGCGTCATCGTATCCAGCAAATTGTAATCCTGGAAAATAAACCCGATCTTATCCCGGCGTATTTTGGATAATTCCTTATTTTTAATCTTTGTAATATCCATACCATCCAACAAAATCTCCCCCTGCGTCGGTTTATCAATCGTAGACAGCATATTTAACAATGTCGTCTTACCGGAACCGCTCGGCCCCATAATTGCAATAAAATCATTCTGGTAAATGGTAAAATCGATTCCCTTCAGCACACGGGTATGAAATCCCCGGCTTCCGTAATCTTTTATCAGGTTTTTAATTTCCAATACTTTTTTATTATCCATCTGACATATCCTCCTTTTCAAACAGGTCTCTCAAAGATACCACTTCTGACCCTGTGGTTTCATTATAAAGGTTCCAACCTGAAAAATCCTTACATTCCCCTTACAAAACAATCTCCAACCTTACAATTTCTGTAAGATTGGAGATTGTATCCTGTATCTGACCTGTTTTACTGTTTTACTGTATTGCTCTTTTGATAATTTACTGTTTTTCTCTTTTACTCTTTTTTATAAAACGGAAGAGGTGTCCTTCCCCGAAAGATTGAAATACTCCCGGTTGTCTGTAAATCCGATTCGAAAACGTGTATAACTTCCATATTCACTTTCCACCTCTATCGTATGCCCCAGCTTTTGAATCATCCGCTTTGCCATATAAAGTCCCATTCCCGTCGACTTATATTTCCCGTTGTGATGATTCCGCCCGGTAAATCCCCGCTCAAAAACCCGTCCAAGATCACCCGGCAGAATCCCCTCACCATGATCTTCTACAAAAAGACTGACGTTTTGCCCCTCCTTTTCTGCCCATATCTTCAAAAACGGAGCTTCCCCGGCATACTTTACCGCATTGCTGATCAGCTGATCCAGAACATAAACCAGCCATTCCTTATCCGTATAAACAATCGTATCGACGCCCGTCATATCTGGCGCTGCATCCGTGCAATCAGCCTTCCCCGTCTCTGTGCAATCAGCATTCTCTGCATCTGCACAATCAGCATGCGTCATATCTGATTCCGGTTTGATACGGATATCCAGTGTAAAATGCTGTTTGATCAGAAAAAACTGCTGATTTCGAATCGAGGTGCGCACACAGTCCATAAGCTTTGTCGGCCTCATCTGAAGATCATAAAAACTGTTCTGCACCTTACAGCCCACAAGCATCATATTCATCTGCTGATTGATTCGTTCCAGCTGCTCCTGCAGTTCTCTTCTCAAGGCAGGTTCTTCAACCCTTTCATTCATTAAAAGCGCCGCCGCCAGAGGAAGCTTCACCTCATGGCACCATTTCGTAACATAATCCTGAAAATCATAATTCAGATCTGTCTGTTCCTTCAGCTGCGCCTCAAGAACTCTTATATCATGCTCCGCAATCTCACGGTTCTCAAATTCGCCCAGCTCCTGATAAATTAAGTACTGCCCCTGCAGCAGCTCCTCCATGTTCCTGCGCTCTGCCCGATAAGCAAACCACTGCCGAACCACAAAAACCACCGCCGCCAGCGCCAGCAGAAAATCCAGATAAAACAGATAATAAATATCCTTTTCCCGCAGAAGCAAAATAAAATACACGTTATATATCAGACAAAGGATCAGACAAACCGACAGAGATTTAATCATTTTTTTCAATATAATATCCCTGCCCTTTCCTGGTCGCGATCATCTGGCTGCCGCAGAAATCCTTCAGCTTACTCCTCAGCCTGCTCACCAGCGTCGTCAACGTACCATCCGAGACAAATTCATCCGTACTCCACAGTTCCATCATCAGTTCCTCCCGGGTAACCACATTCGGCCTGTCTTTCAAAAGCCTTGAAAGAATCCTCTTTTCCGACCGGGTAAGCTCCGCCTCCTGTCCCTTATAGATCAGCGCAGATACGCTGCTCTCAAAATACAGCTCCTCTCCCAGATACACCCTGTCACTCACCGTATACTGATAGGTTCTTCTTAAAATCGCCTCCACCTTCGCCTTTAACAGCTCCAGACGAAACGGCTTTTCCACATAATCATCTCCACCCTGTGCAATCCCCATAATCTTATCCCGGTCATCCCCTCTGCTGCTGATAAAAACGATCGGCACATTCGAAACAGCCCGTATTTTACTGCACCAGTAAAAACCATCAAAAAACGGCAGATTAATATCCAACAACACCAGATGCGGCTGATATCTGGAAAAATCAGCCAGAATATCCTGAAAATCCCTCACGCTCCCCGTCTCGTAACCCCATCGCCTCAAAAAAGTACAAATCTCCCGAAGCAAAATCTCATCATCCTCCACGATCAGAATCCGTATCTTCCCTTCCACTATCATCATCCATCCCCCTCTGTCAGTCCCATTTATCCGAGTATAACATCATTTCCCGCTGCTCACAATCCACCGAGCCAAAATTCCCAAGTTTCCTTTACAAATCGCCCCTCCCACAACTGTTCCGCATTCCATGACAGATACCCAGCAAAAAACCAGCAAGCCGGCTTACGTCCCCTGAACACTCACTCTGTCCGGGAATCCCGAAACAGTATTCTCCCCCTTTGAAGTCCTCTCCAAAATATGATAAAATAAAAAAGCAGACAGAAACTAAAAAAAGCAAACAAAGTTTATTCAGGGGTTAACAGCTATGCGAATTACAGATTTACGAATCCGAAACTTTAAATTCATTGCAGATATGCAGATTTCCGATATAGAAAATGCGTTAATTCTGGTGGGGAAAAATAATACCGGTAAAACGGCAGTTCTTGATGCGATACGGGCTGTCAGCGGGGCTTATGAAATCGAACTGGATGATTTTCAGGAAGATTTTCCCAATATTGAAATCACGGTTACGCTTGAAATCAATGAGGAGGACCTTCACCGCTTTCATAAAAACGGTGTGATCAGCTCTTACCGGAGATTTGAAGTCTGGTACGAGGATTTTCTCAAAAAGCTTCCTGCTTATCAAAACGGGCGCCTGACTTTTACCTTCACCGCCAATCGGGACGGAAAAAGGAGGATGCACGATGGTTTGCAAAAACACAATCCTTATATTCAGGAAATCCTTCCCCGCATTTACTATATGGATCCGCAGAGAAATCTCCGCTCCTTTCAGGAGGATTTTCTTCTGCTGCAGGAGGATAGTCTGCTCAAACGTATGCGCTCTAACAGCTGTATTTTTAATCAGGCAAAGACCTGCAATCACTGTTTTTCCTGTATCGGACTGATCAATCAGAAAACTCCGGAAGAACTCGATGCTTTTGAAGCCTCAAAGCTTCTGGACTACAAGCTGTATCAGCTGAATCTCGATTCTTTTTCCAGAAAAGTGAATGAAAATTACAGACGAAATGGAGGTCAGGATCAGATTATCTACTCCATGAACCGCGATATCGAGCAGATGCTTTCCGTTACCGCTGAAATTTACAGTGAACGTCAGAACTCCATCCGCTCCATTGAGTGCATGGGCAAAGGCATGCGCAGTATTTACATGCTTTCGCTTCTGGAAACCTATGCCGAGGGCGAGGACGAAAATCCCGGAATCATTCTGGTAGAAGAGCCCGAGCTTTTCCTGCATCCCAAGCTCCAGAAGGTTTCCTGCGACATCCTGTACCGGCTTTCCCGGAAAAATCAGGTCATTTTTTCCACACATTCTCCAAATCTTCTGCCCAATTTCAACAGCCGGCAGATCCGTCAGGTCATTCTGGATGAAAACGGCTGCTCTATTCTGCGCCGCCGCACGGATATCAGCATTATCCTTGACGACCTCGGCTACAGCGCCAATGACCTGATGAACGTGGATTTTGTCTTTATCGTAGAGGGAAAACAGGACAAAAACCGCCTGCCTCTGCTGCTGCGAAAATATTACGCAGAGATGTACGATACAGACGGAAAGCTTTCCCGTGTGGCAATCATTACCACAAACAGCTGTACCAATATCAAAACCTACGCCAATTTAAAATATATGAACCAGGTTTATTTAAAGGATAATTTTTTAATGATCCGCGACGGAGACGGCAAAGACCCTCTGGAGCTGAAGCATCAGCTCTGCCGCTACTACGATGAGCGAAATCAGACCGACATCGACCGCCTGCCCCGTGTAACCGCCAAAAACGTACTGATCCTGAAATATTACTCTTTCGAGAATTATTTTCTGAATCCGGAAATCATGGCGAAACTTTCCATTATTCCATCGCCCGAGGCGTTTTATGAAATTTTCCTGGAAAAATGGAAGGAGTATCTGCATAAGCTGAAAAGCGGCCAAAAACTGCAGCAGGCTCTTGGCAAAGACCTGAAAACTACCAGAGATGTAAAACTGCACATGGAAGAAATCAAAATCCATATGCGCGGACATAACCTGTACGATATTTTCTATGGCCGTTATAAAAATCAGGAAAATGAACTTCTGACCCGCTATATTGACCTCGCACCCCGGGAAGATTTCAAGGATATCCTCGATACCATCGACCATTTCATTTATTTTGAAAACAGAAAAAATAAGTAAAGCAGCACAGAAGATTTCTAAGACACCTTTCCAGGAGATTCCGGTCAAAAACAATACCCGGAATCTCCCGCACTATCCGTATACCCGGATTTTTCTTCACTCCATATACTCGAGATTTCTCACTCCATCCGTATACGCAAGATTTCTCACTCTATCCATCCACTTCCGATTTCCATCCCCAAATTTCATACGCATCATATGCATGGTCATAATGATATCCCAGCTTTTCAGCCAGGGCAGCCGACCACAAATTCTGTGCATCCCAGCTCGGATACAGGTTTCGGTCCAGACATTCAAGAATCAGACCGGCGCCGCAGAGCAGAGCAAAGCCCTTCCCCCGATGTTCCTTCTTTGTATCGATTTCAATTTCAATCCCATCCGTATAAGAAGAATAGGAGGATGCGCCGGAAATGATTTCTCCATCCTTTACAACAACCACTCCAAGCCCATATTTTCGGTACATTTCATAATCTGCATACTGCGACACCAGATCACGGCACCAGTCCTCTTTTTTGCACTGATGATACAGAGCTTCGTCTATCAATTGCAGAGAATATCCCGCAGGCAGCGATGATGCCCCTGTTACGATCTGCTCCAGCTTTTTCCGGTCAAATACATTCATTTCCTTTTTGATAGCATACCGTTTGACCTTTCTTGCCTTTTCGCCGAAATGCTCCTCTATCAGCACAGACCAGCCCCGGCTCTGCGGCACCATGATCACAAACTCCTGCACAAGCGCCTCCGGCTTATACGACACCAGTCTTCGATCGGGTTTTCCTGCCAGAAAACAGAAATCTCCCAAAACAGCCATCGCGGATTCAGGGAGAGCATTTTCTCTGGCCTTTATCTTTAAGGAATCTTCATGCAGTGAAGCATTTTTGTTCTCCTCATCCGGGATATAAATTTCACCCATTATGCCCTGAAGACAGGACCAGATCAATGTTTCATCCCAGTTTTGAAAAAGAGGAGCCGTTAATTTTAGATTTTTTGCTTTTACAATCATTTACATCACCTTTCCAGCCTTATCAGACTTATTTACAAATCAGTTTTACAAAAAAAATTGTATAAAATTAAAAACCTGTATTGATTTTTTCTCAAAAATTTGCTTTTATATTAAATTGGGGACACTATTAATTACAATTTAGCGAGGTACAAACATGAAACCTATCAAAGAAGGTAAAGTACGTGAGATTTATGACAACGGTGATAGTTTGATTATGGTCGCTACCGACCGTATCAGCTGTTTCGATGTAATCCTTAACAATGTAGTTACTAAAAAAGGAACTGTTCTGACTCAGATGTCCAAGTTCTGGTTTAATCTGACAAAGGATATTCTCCCGAATCACATGATTTCCACAGATGTGAACGACATGCCTGAATTTTTCCGTCAGCCTCAGTTTGACGGCAACAGCATGATGTGCAAAAAGCTTAACATGCTTCCCGTTGAATGTATCGTCCGCGGCTACCTCAGCGGCAGCGGCTGGGCAAGCTACCAGCAGGACGGCACTGTATGCGGAATCAAACTGCCTGAGGGTCTTAAAGAATCCGACAAGCTGCCTGAACCGATCTACACCCCTTCCACAAAGGCTGAAATCGGCGACCACGATGAAAATGTTTCCTATGAACAGAGTATCGCTCATCTGGAAAAATATTTTCCCGGAAAAGGGGAAGAATATGCTGCAAAGCTTCGTGACTGCACGATCGCACTCTACAAAAAGTGTGCTGATTACGCTCTGAGCCGCGGTATTATCATCGCAGATACCAAATTTGAATTTGGTCTGGATGAAGAGGGAAATATTGTAATCGGTGATGAAATGCTCACACCCGACAGCTCCCGCTTCTGGCCTGCTGACGGTTATGAACCCGGTCATGGACAGCCGTCCTTCGACAAACAGTTCGCACGTGACTGGCTGAAAGCAAATCCGGATAACAATTGGACTCTTCCCGAAGAAATCGTGGAAAAAACCATTGATAAATATCTGCAGGGCTATGAAATGCTGACAGGTGAAAAGCTTCAGTAACTCTTTACTGCTAACCAAATTCCCGGTACCTCAGTAAAACAGCTCTATTTTCTACCAGAAACAGGTCTGTCCCTCTGTTGTTAATAGAATATAAGCCGCTGCCAGGCACCAAAAACATCCCCGGATATACAAACTGCATATCCGGGGATGTTCTTCTATACCTGTATACCCTTTATTCGTTTATTTCGAATCACACCTGTTCGAATTCATCCAGAATAGACTGTTCGGGAGCAGGTGTCAGCAGACTTACCACTACGATCATAACAGAAGCTACGATGAACGCGGGCAGCAATTCATAGATATCCCATACGCCTCCCAGAGGACGTACCATATACTTCCATACAAAGATCATAATACCGCCGGAAACCATGCCTGCCAGCGCGCCGTAACGGTTGGAACGCTTCCAGAACAATGCAAACAGCATAACCGGGCCAAACGCAGCACCAAATCCTGCCCACGCAAAGGACACGATTGCAAATACAGAGCTGTCAGGATCTTTTGCCATAATCGCAGCAATTACAGAGATCAGCAGCAATGTAATTCTTGCCGCGATCATGCTGCCTTTTCCATTTCCCTTTTTCTCAAGTATTCCGCCCAGCATATCAGAAGAAACCGCTGAGGAAGCCGCCAGAAGCTGAGAATCTGCGGTTGACATAGTGGAAGCCATAATACCCGCAAGAATCACGCCCGCTACCAGAGCTGCCAGAACACCATGCTGACTCATTAAATCTGCAATTTTTACAATAATTGTTTCTGAAGCAGGACCTTCCAGGGCTTCAACCGCACCAACTTTGGTCATACTGTAGCCGATCACACCGATCAGCACCGCAATGGCCATGGAAATTACAACCCATATGCTGGCAACTCTTCTTGAAACAGATAACTTATTCTCATCTTCAATCGCCATAAAACGAAGCAGAATATGAGGCATACCAAAATATCCAAGTCCCCACGCCAGAGTTGATACGATTGTGATCGTTCCGTAAGGATTTGCATTTCCGGAAACCGGATCGTGCACTGCAAACATGGTCAGATAACCGGGAAGCTCTTTTGCGTTGTCCATAACCGCGCCAAAACCTCCTGCAACATTCACTCCGAAAACAAGAACCGCAATTAACGCAGCCGACATAATAATACTCTGGATAAAGTCTGTAGTAGACGCTGCCAGAAAACCTCCCAGAGCTGTATAACCTACAATGACAACCGCACTGATGATCATAGCCGCCAGATAATCTACGCCAAATAAACTGGAAAACAGCTTTCCGCAGGCGGCAAATCCCGATGCTGTGTACGGAATAAAGAAAATAACGATTACAGCCGCTGAAATAACAAGAAGCGCACCGCTCTTATCGTGATACCTGTTCTTGAAAAACTGCGGTATCGTAATCGAATTGTTTGCTACTTTCGTATATCTTCTGAGCCGCTTTGCAACGATCAGCCAGTTCACGTAAGTACCTGCTGCCAGTCCGAGTGCTGTCCAGCCGGCATCCGCAATACCACTCAGATAAGCAACGCCCGGCAGACCCATCAAAAGCCAGCTGCTCATATCAGAAGCCTCCGCACTCATAGCGGTTACGAACGGCCCAAGCTTTCTGCCTCCCAGATAAAAATCATCGGTGTTCTTGTTCTTTCGTGAACAAAGATATCCGACAAAAAGTACCATTCCCAGATAAACAATAATTGTTATCGAAATACAAATCTGTGCCTGTGTCATAATGAATTTCCTCTCTTTCAGAGACCGCTTTGCAGAAGCTCAAATCCTGCCGCCGACCCCATATGCACAAGAGTTTACCAGAAAAACACAGCCGTTTCAATTAGAACAGAGTTTAGACTCTATTCTATACTATTTTTGTATAAAACATCATTTTATCCTGTATTTACAAGGTTTTTAAACTATACTATTTTTGAAAATACAGTATAAACTGTATGATATTTATCTTGAAATCTGATAAGACTCCCACTTCTGTAAATGGTTCACAGACTCCCACTTCTATAAGTGGTGAGTTATTCGAAATTTGTTTTGGTGGGACTCCAATCTCCCTCCAGGATAAAACCTCCTGCCGGATTACAGAGCGGCTCATCAGTAATTTTTCCTGAAATCCGCCAAAAAAACCGGCAGCAGCCGCTGAGAATAACTTCTCAGTGAGTATTCTCCGCCGGATATACACCAGTCATATAAAAATGAACGCTCACAAATCGCATAGGCCTTCACAATTTCCCCCACTGTCAGATCGGCGCGCAGTTCTCCATTCTCCTGTCCTTCCATAATAATCCGGCTCAGCAGCCTGTAATAAAGACGATTACGGTCTAACAGCGACTTTTCTCCCCTCGTGATCAGCTGCGAGGACAGCAGTCTTGCAAGCAGGTCAACCGAAATACTGTTTTCAATCATGGCAAATAGCTCTCGGTTGAGATAGAGCAGTTTTTCATAACTGCCCATCTTGTCATCCATCACTTCCATCAGTTCTTCATACTTTTCATCAAACAGGTAAGCAAGCGTATTCAGCAGCGCATCCTTCCCTTTAAAATAATGGTAAAATGAACCTTTCGACGTTTTGGCCTCCGCTATAATCGAATCCACTGTTGTATTCTCATAGCCATTATCATAAAACAGCTTCCATGCAGCCGCAATAATCTTCCCTCTGGTGTTTTTTGTCTGTTTTTTATTCATCTGAAATCATAATCCCCAATCCGGCAGACAAGTTTTGCGGTCATCCTTTTTCCTGTCAGGCTCTGTCATTCTCTTTTCCAAGCGACGTCTTGCAGCATATTCCCGTGATTCTGATATCTCAATCACATGCATATCCGGGTCATACACGCGAACCACCCGTTTTTCCTCATCCTGATCTGCACATTCATTCAAAAAAGTTACAGAAAAACTGCTTTCCTGCAGCTTTCTGAGAAATCCCTCCATATCATTTTCCTCAAAATACAGTTCCGCATCATTTCCACCTGTTACAGTCGGTTTTCCGATAAAAGTTTCCCACAATTTTCTCTCCTGCAGCACCAGACCTTCCGTAAGAATCACATTCTGACCAAAATCAGCAATCACTTCCAGACCAAATAATTCTCTGTAAAACGCCTTTGATTTTTCTATATCATTTACGACAAAAAGAATATTTTTAAGCTTCATACGCGCCCCCCTTCCTTCGACTTCAGCTTATTTTCAGCTTATTTTCAAAGCCAGTTCCATCGCCAGTGCTGCAACTCGGTCCTTCTGCACCAGATTATCACCGTTTGACAGACTTCTTCTGTCCCATTTTTCATGATCCAGATTATCCGCTGCATAAAAGAACTGAAACAGCTCCTTCTCACGAAACTGCGCTGCTGCCGCTGCAGCAGAGCATTCCATATCAACACAAATACAGCCCTGCGACTTTCGTATCCTTACTTTTTCTCTTGTTTCTCTGTAAAATCCATCTGTCGTCCACACTTTTCCAACCGTGTACCTGCAGGAATATCTCCGCAGAATCTCCTGAAAATCATCTGTGTACCGGGGATTTACCAAGATTTCATCACCAGCAGGCATATAGTGAAAGCTGGTTCCTTCATCCCGCATCGCCGCATTCGGAATAATCACCGAACAATCCTCTATAGAGGAATCCAATACACCACAGGTTCCGAACATGATCACCTTCTCGACTCCCATAGCATAAACATCCTCCAACACGCCCACACACGCCGGTGCTCCTACGTCAGACAGATATAATACAAATTCTTTTCCCTTATAATCTGCCCTGTAAACAGGCAGTTTCATATTAGCCATCGATATCTCTGCGATTTTTTCACTATTTAATTCATCCAAAAGACGGTAAAAAGTCTCTTTCGCAAAACACGTAATCGCAACCTTCGGAATACCGTCTATTTTTTCTGTTGTATCCGTCGGATTGATCACAGCCTGTTTACAGCTATCAAATTGTTCCAACAGCATCAATGACACCCCTTTCTGCTTCTCTGAATATTCAATCATACTTTACTCCATATCAGGATTTAACAATACATAATGTATATGATCCTCCCACACTCCGTTAATTTTCAGATACTTTTTTGAAAAACCTTCCTTTACAAAATGACACTTTTGGACAACGCCAATTGAAGCTTTATTCCGCGGCATAATATTGGCCTCTATGCGATGTAAATGAAGTTCTTTAAATGCAAATTCTACAATCCGGCTGACGGCTTCACTCATATATCCTTTTCTGATATTGGCTTCGCTTAGGCTATAACCCAGAAAGCAGGAGCAAAAGGCATTCATAATGATACCACCCAGAGTGCAAAATCCAATTACAGTCCCCGGCTGTTCTTTCAAAGTGATATAAAACCGATAACGAACTTTGTTTTCCCAATCCTTTACCTGATTCTTTAACAGATTTTGCTGATACTCCTTTGTAAAAAACTCTTTTTCTTTAAGCGGTTCATACTTTTCCAGAAACTTTTCGTTCACATTATAATAATTACACAGGGCATCTGCTGTTACTTCATCCGGAGATAACAGCAAAAGCCTGTCCGTTTCCATAATCATAGCGTACTTTCCTTTTTCATAATATAATTTAACAGGATAACGCCCTGGCGTTCTGCCTGGTTTTCCTTTATCACACGATATCCTCTTTTTTTAAAAAACGGCTTTGCCGTAATTGACGCATACGTCACAAATTCAGATACAGGAGCTGCTGCCTCCAAACGGTCACAAATTGCAGCTGCAATCCCCATTTTCTGATAATCTTTATGTACATACAGCCGATCAAGATATCCTGTTTCATCCATATCACCAAAACCTAAAATGATTCCGTTCTCAACGGCAACCACACAATCATGCGCAGACAAAGATGCGTTCCATTTCTCCAGATCCACGTTTGCAGCTGCCCAGGCATTTAATTGTTCTTGCGTATAATCTTTTGCATTCACAGAATGGACGGTATTATAAAAAAGCTCGGTGAGTTCCCGGCAATCTGAAGGCTTGTACTTACGAAGCAGCATACATTTCCTCCTATTTTTTTAACGCCATATTGGTCAGTGTGTCTCCTGTAAGGCGATATGTTGTCCAGTCACTCAGCGGTTCAGCGCCTAAGGATAAATAAAAATCAATACTTGGCTGATTCCAGTCAAGACAACACCATTCCAGTCGGCCACAGCCTCGGTGAACTGCAATTTGTGCTAATTTTTGCAAAATACCCTTTCCGCAGCCACAGCCCCGGTATTCCGGCAGAACAAACAAATCTTCCAGATAAATTCCGGCACGGCCTAAAAATGTGGAAAAATTATGAAAAAACAGTGCAAAGCCAACTTCTTTCCCTTCTATTACAGCAAATAAGACTTCTGCCTTTTTCTTTTCAAAAATCCACTCGTCTAACAGTTCTTCTGTTGCAACCACCTCATTTTCCATTTTTTCATATACAGCAAGTTTTTTGATAAATTCCAAAATAAGTCCTGCGTCCTTTTTTTCTGCATATCGAAACGAAATCTGCTTATTCATTTCATTGTCCCTCTCTTTAATTCTTATATTTGCCCATATAATTCTTATATTTGCTCATGTAATTCTTATATTTATCCATGCACATGATGTGTTGTTATTTCCAAGCCATGCGCATGCCTGTGCTGCCCGTTCGGCCCGAAATGCGAATGGACATGACTGTGTGCAATGGTATGTGTATGGGTGCTTCCGTCGTGTGTGTGCGTAATGGTGTGCGTATGTTTATGCGTGTGATACAAAATCATCGTGTCAATTACCACAATTGCAGAACCAAGCAGCATGATCACCAATGCCGCCAGATAATTGACTGTCAGCGCTTCCTTTAAAAATACAAATGACAACAGCGCGCCGATAAACGGTGCGATAGCATAATAAGCACTTGTTTTCGCTGCCCCCAGCACATTCTGGGCTTTGATATAAAAGAAAATGCTTAATCCATAAGCAAAAAATCCCAAAATCAATGCCGCAATGCAGTATTGAAAAGCCGGCAGATGCTCTCCGCTTATCTGCGAGATCACAAATGAACCAAGTCCCGAAAAAATTCCTTTCAACGTTACAATTTCATACACATTTCTGGAGGATATTCTTCTGGTGCAGTTATTTTCCAGTCCCCAGCAGCATGCAGCCAGCAGCACCAGAAGCGAGCCCCATGAAAATTTCAGGCTGGACATATCCTCAAATGATAAGATCGCACTGGATAAGGTTACCAGAAAAACCGCGATCCATAGCCGTTTGGAAATCATTTCTTTAAATACAACCAGCGCAATCATTGAGGTCGCTACGATTTCAAAATTGTTTAACAGCGACGCATTTGCAGATGTTGTATATAATAATCCAAACATTAAAAAAACAGGAGCTATAATATCCAAAACAATCATGCTGATAGTGTAGGGCAGGTCTTCCCGGGTCAGATTCTCCCCCGCATTGTTTTTGTCCTTATAAAATAAAAAGAGCATGCCAATTCCGATTCCTGCTCCGAGATACAATAACGCTGCCATCATGGCCGGCTCAACATTCTTTAATAATACTTTGGATGCCGGCATATTCACTGCATAAAATACAGCTGCCAGAATTGCATAAAAAATAGCTGCGACTTTCTTTTTATACATCACTTTTCCCAATCCCCCCTGTTCCTTTTTATCAAAGCACAGTACTGTTTTTTACCAGTCAGTTTCTTCCGCGCCTTCCTCTCACCCGGGAAGTTTCTTTTCAAAACAGACAAGATGGATAGCACGTTCCGCCTCGAAAACACACTGTATTACACCGGCTTCCCGGTATCCCAGCTTTTTGTACATTTCCCATGCAACAGTGTTGGTTCTGTTTGTGTCCATCCTCAGATAAGGACACTTATTTTCAAGAGCATATTGTTCAAAAAAATCAACAAATTTACGCCCGCAGCCCATACGGGCATATGCCGGGTCAACCGCCAGTGTATGAAGCACCATCACCTTGCTGTCGGGAGCCTTATATTTCCAGCTGCACTCCGCATACTCCGGAGTCTGCTCCTGATCAATCTTTGCCACGGCAACAATTCTGCCGTCTTTTTCATAAACAAATAGTGCCTTTTCCTCAAGAGCCTCTCTCGCAGTTTCTTCTGTCGGATAAATGCCGCGCACCCAACCGATGCTGCTTCTTCCGGCCTCTTCATTTTTTAATATCGCATCGTATATCTTTACAATGCTCCTGATATCTTTCTCTGCTGCTTTTCTGATCATTTTATTTCCTCAAAATAATTCTTCAATAAAGTAATGAAAGCGATTCTTCAATAAATTAATAAAAGTAATTCTTCAATACTGAACAATGCTGCGCTGCTATCTGAGCGATAGTTTTTCATGCATGTAGCATATCATATCTTATTCTATACTACAATAGAGATCTGGGAAACGCAGTGAAGGCATGAGTTTTCCTGTTCAGGGATTTCTTGACAGCAAGAGTGTCCAAGGGACGCAGTCAGAATAAAATACGAACTTCTTCCGGCTGCTGAGTGAACCTGCGGTTCAATGCAGCCTGCAGGAGTTGTATTTTATTCTGGCTGCTGGCTTTGGCTGCTTTTTACTGTCATAAAATACTGAACAGCTGTGGGGAGACAAAGGTGTGAGTTTCGCAATTTATATTCATTTGAACCATAGTCTGTAAACAGCGGTGAATAAAACGGGATGTTAACAGTAAAAATGGATAATAAAATACATGGCAAACGCAGGAAGTATAGAAATGCATGGTGAACGCCACGGTAAAAGCAATATTTTCCAGCGTCCGTTGTACCTGTAAAATATTGCAAAACTATGGCGGCGGAATTACAGTACAATCCTGTGAAAGGGACCATAGAGAACGCCGGTACTTAACGATCGGGCTGTCTGAAAGACAGTTCGAGAGTTTAGTTCCGCTGCGTTCGATCCGAGTGAGAGCGCGTCCCCGAACAGGATTGTACTGTAATGGAGCTTTCATACGTTTGCCATATTAAATATTTTTTTCACCTTGACATTTTCTGCGAAAAATCTTATACTGGGTTTTGAATTTTCATAATACTATTTTAATTGAGAGTGGACAAGGAGTTCATGAAGGGGTACACCACCGCGGGTGTAATTCTTTGTGTACTCCTTTTTTTGTTTTTAAAGCAATTCCTCTCGGAAAGGAGACCTTATGATTTTTGTAAATGGAAAAGAACTGGCGTTGGATGCGCCTGTGACGGTTGCTGAATATCTGGAGAAAAATCGTTATCAGAGCAATCGGATTGCGGTTGAGTTAAACAGCCATATTCTTCCCAAGGCTGATTATGCTTCTACAATGCTGCAGGATGGCGACAAACTGGAAATTGTAAGCTTCGTTGGGGGCGGCTGAATGATGTATACAAGAGAGACTATTCAGCAGGCGCTAATTGAACGCCATTCACCAAAGACACAGGAGCTTTTTAATTCCGGCAGAGTTGCTGTTGCGGGGCTTGGCGGCCTTGGGTCCAATATTGCCTGTCTGCTGGCGCGCATCGGAGTGGGGCATCTGCACCTGATTGATTTTGACAAGGTTGAGTTAAGCAATTTAAACCGCCAGCAGTATTTCCTGAGACATGTGGGAATGTACAAAACCGATGCACTGCGGGAGATTCTGCTTCAGATCAACCCCTATCTGGAAATCCGCACAGATTGTGTACGGGTTACGGAACAGAATCTGCTGGATTTATTTGATAATGAAAGCATTATCTGTGAAGCATTTGACGCTCCGGAGGCAAAATCCATGCTTGCCTGCGGCATTCTGGAACATTTTCCGGATAAAAAGCTGATTGCTGCTTCCGGTATGGCCGGTTATGGAAGCAGCGGCCTGATCCACACACGCCGCGTTTCAGAAAATTTCTACCTGTGCGGCGATGAAGTAAGTGAAAATCTGCCGGGACAGGGCCTGATGGCGCCGCGTGTTGCAGTATGCGCCGCCCAGCAGGCAAATATGGTCACACGGCTTCTCCTTGGAGAATGTGAAGCCTGAAGCCATTCATGATCTGCAAAAACCGGCCTCATGATCTTATTCGCAATAGAAAGAAGGACAACATTATGAACACAAATGATACCAAACTGATTCTTGGAGGACATGAGTTTACCTCCCGTTTTATTTTAGGTTCCGGCAAATTTTCGCTGGAACTGGTAAAGGCATGCATTGAAAAAGCAGATGCTCAGATCATTACGCTTGCGCTGCGCCGTGCCAATGAGGGCGGACTGGCAAATATTCTGGATTATATTCCCGATTCCGTTACGCTGCTGCCAAACACCTCCGGCGCCAGAACCGCTGAAGAAGCTGTGCGCCTTGCAAGACTTTCCCGTGAAGTATGCGGCAGTGATTTCGTCAAAATCGAAGTTGTGCGCGATTCCAAATATCTCCTGCCCGACAATTCTGAAACAATCCGCGCTACGGAAATACTGGCAAAAGAGGGCTTTGTTGTCATGCCTTACATGTATCCTGACTTAAATGCTGCAAGAGATCTGGTAAATGCCGGCGCTGCCTGTATCATGCCGCTTGGAGCTCCGATTGGTTCCAACAAGGGACTCTGCACAAAGGATTTTATCCAGATTCTGATTGATGAAATTGATCTCCCCATCATTGTGGATGCCGGCATCGGCCGCCCCTCACAGGCCTGCGAGGCGATGGAAATGGGCGCATCTGCTGTTATGGCAAATACTGCAATTGCAACAGCCGGCGATATTCCTGCCATGGCAGAGGCTTTTAAAAAAGCAATCGAAGCCGGAAGAAGCGCTTATTTATCTGGTCTTGGAAGAACAATCGAAAGAGGCGCCAGCGCATCTTCACCACTGACCGGATTTTTACAGGATTAATTTTACCCAGTCAAAAGGAGTGAAAAAATGGGAACTGCTAATTTAAATGAAAGTATTTTGAACGAGGAAATTCTGGAAGACCAGAAGAAAAACCGAATTGACCATATGACCTATCTCCCTGGCATGGAAATTTTGGAGTCTGATATTATGAGCCAGGTGATTTCTGCCATGGATGCCTATGATTACAGCCGTTACACCCAAAAAGATGTTCGCAGAGCACTGGAAAAAGACAATCGCACCCCTGAGGATTTCGCCGCGCTGCTTTCTCCGGCTGCGCTTCCGATGCTGGAAGAAATCGCACAGGCCGCACAAAAAGAAACCCGCAAGCATTTCGGAAACAGCGTATATATGTTTACACCGATTTATATCGCAAATTACTGCGAAAACTATTGTATCTACTGCGGATTTAACTGTCACAATAAGATTCGGCGCGCCCGGTTAAATGAAGCTGAAATTGAGAAGGAAATGGCGGAGATTGCAAAATCCGGTCTGCAGGAAATCCTGATTCTGACCGGTGAGAGCCGTAAAAAATCCGATGTGAAGTATATTGGCGAGGCCTGCAAGATTGCACGAAAATATTTCAAAGTAATCGGTCTTGAGGTTTATCCGATGAATTCCGATGAATATGCGTACCTCCACAAATGCGGCGCTGATTATGTTACGGTATTTCAGGAATCTTATAATTCCGATAAATATGAAACACTGCATTTAGCCGGTCATAAGCGAATTTTCCCTTATCGGCTGAACGCACAGGAACGTGCTTTAAAAGGCGGTATGCGCGGGGTTGGTTTTGCCGCTCTTCTCGGACTGGATGATTTCCGCAAGGACGCATTTGCCACAGGTTACCATGCTTATCTGCTGCAGAGAAAATATCCGCATGCAGAAATTGCATTCTCCTGCCCCAGACTGCGCCCGATCATCAACAATGACCGGATCAATCCGATGGATGTACACGAACCTCAGCTGCTTCAGGTAGTCTGCGCCTACCGCCTGTTTATGCCATTTGCCAGCATCACGGTTTCTACCAGAGAATGCGCCCGTGTCCGCGATAATCTGGTCAGCATCGCTGCTACCAAAATTTCCGCCGGAGTCAGCACGGGAATTGGAGGCCACGTAGACGATATCGAGGATAAAGGAGACGATCAGTTTGAAATTTCTGATGGAAGAACCGTAGACGAGGTCTATCAGGCGCTTCTCAACCATCAGCTTCAGCCGGTCATGAACGATTATGTTTACCTTTGATTCCATCATAGCCGTAACAAACCGGCATTTAAGCTGCAGACCATTTCCCGAACAGCTGGAACGGATCTGCAGCTGCCGCCCTCATGCTGTTATTTTGCGGGAAAAGGATCTGCCTGAATCCGCTTATGAGGAGCTTGCCAGGGAAGCGCTTGCAATCTGCAAGGAATACAGCGTTCCCTGCATTCTCCATACTTATGCAGAAACTGCGAAAAAGCTGGGATGCACTTCCATTCACCTGCCTTTGCCGCTCTTTCGCAGATACAGCGGCGAAGCAAATAAACTGATTTTAAAAGACTTTTCCTGCATCGGAACTTCCATCCATTCCGTCGAAGAAGCTTTGGAAGCCCAACAGCTCGGAGCCACTTACCTAACAGCAGGGCATATTTATGCCACCGACTGCAAAAAAGGGCTTCCTCCCCGCGGAACAGATTTCCTTCGTGAAGTCTGCAGCCTGGTATCCATCCCGGTCTATGCCATCGGAGGAATTAAAGCAGATGAAACGCAGATTCAGGAAATTACTGCCTGCGGAGCACGAGGAGGATGCATGATGTCGGAAATGATGCAGATTTAATCAGATATCCATCAGTATTCCTGCGGCGAGCGGCTCGTCAGCTACGCTGACATCATACATCGGAGCCGCTCTGCAGCCTCTATTCCCAGCCTCTATTTCCAGCTCCTATTCTTCACCCCCTATTCCTCAATACGATAAACATACAGATTCAGCCTGTTTTTTTCCTTTCGTATCAGTTCCGCGTATCCAACAGTGCCTTCATCGCCTTCCGCTTCATAATACCCCATGAAAAACCAGGTTCCATCCGAGGAAGCTTTCCAGTTTGAATCAAATGCACGTTTCACGCCTTCAGGTCTTCCTTTACTATAAGAATCATTTTCAAGTTCATATGCAAATTCCACATAAGTTTCACCATTTTCATTTGTACAGACCTGACAGGGAGTTTTTGCGGCCAGTTTTCCTCTTTTCGTTAATCCGATGCGGCCTTCTTCACTGGTAAGCTCTTCAGCGGAAACCAGGGCTGTCTGGTGCTTCCCTGAAGTTTTCTCTGCCTGTTTGTTCAAATACTCTTCGGCCTTCTCTGGATCTGCCTTTGATGCATCTAACGGAACCTGAAATAATGCGTTAAGATCATTATAAGAATCATTTCTTTCTATTGTTCCGGCATTTTCATTAAACTGATAGGCTTCGCTGATCTTTCCTGCGTCTTCATATACTGCCAGATAAACGTTTCTGTCTGCAAACATTTCTATATTTTCACTCTGCAGGATGAAATATGCGGTACCATCTTTTACACAGCCGCTGCTGTTGTCTCCCATGCGGCTCTGAGCGGGATTCAGACCTCCGATCAGAAAACTCTGGTAAAATCCATGTTCCCATTCCGATGCTTTGTCCGGAATCGGAGTTCCGTCCTTTCGTTTAACTGCTGTCACCGCATACGTAGAATCCTCGATTATTTTTTCATTTTCAAACGCTGCAAAGCTGCTGATATTTTTTCCTGAAATCATGCCAAGGAAAGTAACCTGATAATTTCCGCATTCCTGACTTTCATATTCTGTCAGCCTTTCTTCCTGTAAAAGCTGCGCCTGATTCTCAAATGCAGAAGCTAACTGTGTATCTCCCTGTTTTGTCGCCACATCTTTCGGGGATAAAAAATGGACTGCTGCCGCTACTGAAATACTTCCTGCCAGAATAACACAGAAAATGGCGGCAATGGCTGCTGAAAAGTGATGTTGTTTCATAGGATGTCCCTCCTTTTTCTCATGCATACTTCTGTTTTTTTCTAATATTTGCTGATTTATCTGCACATCAGCTTCCATCTCAGGTTTCAGGGCATTTTTCAGAAGCTGATCCGTTCTGTTTTGTGGATTATGAGATTCAAATGTCATATCCAAGCTTCACCATCCTTTCTTTCAATGCTTTTCTTGCTTTATATAGTCTGCTTTTTACGGTTCCTGCCGGAAGATGGAGGATTTTAGCGATTTCCAACACAGACATATCTTCCATATAATAAAGGAAAACCGGTATTTTAAATTTTTCATCCAGCTCTGCTACCGCCCTTCGGATTTCCCTCTGCATTTCTCTCTGCAAAGCCTCCTCCTCCGGCTGACCGCCTGAAACAGTCTGAATGGAAGCAGCCTCTCCCCTTACGGTAACTGCGCCATCCGCAAAACGGTCTGTATAAACAGATCCGTCAATTTCATCAAGCGACTGAACAGGCGCCAGTCTCTGCCTTCTGGCAAATTTACGTCTGCTGTCCTTCCACCTGTGTACTACAATGGAAAGGATATAGCTTTTTGGATTTTCCAGTTCCGAAACAGATGACACTTTCCGAATCAGCGAAAGAAAGCTTTCCTGATAAAGATCATCTGCTTCTGTTTGATTTTTGGTAAGCGACAGACAAAAGCTGTAGATATCTCTTCCATGCCGCTCAATCAGCTCAATCAGTTCCTCCTGCTTCACACTTTCACCTCCCACCCACTTTATTATCAGGACAATACATCAAACATACATTTTCCAGTACGTTACTGCATAAACAGCTGCAAGATTCCCTGTACTTATAAATCGTCATACGATTGAAAACGGTTCATTTTTTCAGATTCCCATAAAAAGAAAAACTTCACCTGCTTCAAAAATTACACCTATACTTTTCATCGTTCCTGTTTTTCTTTTCTGGCATTACTAATAGTTTTTTATCTTTATATACGCATTTTCATTGTATACTTTTCACTTTGTATCGTCAATTCGGAAAAAAACGGAGAAAATTTTTAGCAAGAGTGACTAATTTATCAATTATCTGAAAAGCTGGACGCATTTTACTTGAAATAACTACACTAAGTTGTTAAAATATAGATATTGGTTTACCTGTAAATCACAAATATAAATAAATGGAGATGTTTCAGATGGCTCAAAAAAAGAGAACTAGAACTACAGCAACCAAACGGACAACAAACACCACAGCTGCTTCAGCCAAAAAACCGGCTGCAGCAACCGTAGAGGAAGTAAAAGTTGAAAACGCCGCTGCTGTAGAAGAAGCAAAAACTGTAAAAACCACACCTGCGGAAGAAACAAAGGCTGCTGCCGCTGCCGACTCTAAAGATGTGAAATCCGAAAAACAGTCAGCTGCTAAAGAAGTGAAAACTGCAAAAACCGAAAAACAGACAGCTGTTAAAGAATCAGAAGCTGTTAAACAGACGCCCGTAAAAGAAACGAAAGCTGCAAAACAGACGGCTGTAAAAGAAACGAAAGCTGAAACTCCAACAACTGCCGCAAAATCAGAAAAACCTGCAGCTGAAACTGCAAAAGAAGCTAAAGAAGATACACCGAAACCGAAACGAACCAGAAAACCCAGAACAGCCGCTCCCGCTAAGGAAGTAAAAGCTGCTGAAACTGTTAAAGAAACTAAGACTGCTAAAGAAACCAAAGCTGTTGCAGAAGCAAAGACTGCT
>JAUNPP010000187.1 GCA_030536685.1 Lachnospiraceae bacterium | reverse complement strand
ATAGGATATAGAGTATAGATATATCGTATAAATACGCCCATCTGATCTTGGAGGAATGGAGGGGAATATGATTGATTTCATTGCAAATTTAGATGGAAATATTCTTTTATGGATTCAGGAAAACCTGCGGACGGATTTCCTGAATCCAATTGTTATTTTTATCACTTCTCTGGGGAATGCGGGGGCAGTATGGATTACAGCAGGTGCGGCGGCCTTATTTTTTCCGAAATACAGAAAAGCCGGAATTCTGCTGCTCCTGGTGCTTTTAGCATCGTATCTGATCGGCAACCTGTTTTTAAAAAATATGGTAATGCGTCCCAGACCCTGGGTGGATGTAGAGGGTCTGAAAATTCTGATCAGCCGTCCGAAGGATTATTCTTTTCCGTCAGGACATACGGCAAGCTCTATTGCAGCAGCAGTGATCATCTATAAAACCATGCCCGGCTGGGCAGGAATTCTGGCTGTTGTTCTGGCAGTTGGGATTGCCTGTTCCAGAATGTATCTGGGGGTACATTATCCAACGGATGTTCTGGGAGGAGCAGCTCTGGGGATTATAATTGCGCTGGCTATTCTTTGTCTGGCGCAGAATGCGGCATGGAGGTAATCATGAAAAATAAAAAAACAAAAAAAGAAAGAGGAAAACTGGCGCAGGTTTTGGCTTTTGTGCTGTATATGCTGGCAGGGGCAGGCTGTGGGATTTTTATCGGAAAATATATTTCAGAGCTTTCAGATAGCGGAAAAACTATTGGAGAGCTTCTGTTTGAAGCAGCGCTTTTGCTTGCAGGTCTTTATCTGGCCTCTTTTTTTCAGATTGTGGTTCATGAGGCGGGACATCTGGTCTTCGGACTGCTGACAGGATACCGGTTTTGCTCATTTCGGATTGGAAGTTTGATGTGGATAAAGGATGAAAATGGAATCCGGTTCTGCCGTTACTCGCTGGCCGGCACCGGCGGACAGTGTCTGATGGAACCTCCGGCGTGGAACGAGGAGAAAACTCCCTGTGTTCTTTACAATCTTGGAGGGCCGGTCATGAATCTGATATTTGTCGTTTTATTCGGAGGAGCCGCATTTTATTTACGTGAAAATTCAGGAATATTTATTTTCTTTCTTGAAATAGCGCTGATGGGAGCCGCATTTGCGCTGATAAACGGACTTCCGCTGCACCTTGGGACGGTAGATAATGATGGTTATAATGCATTTTCACTCGGAAAAAATAAAAAAGCTTTGTATTCCTTCTGGCTTCAGATGAAGGTGAATGAAGAAATTACCAGGGGGAGCCGCCTGAAGGACATGCCTGCAGAATGGTTTGAAATGCCTGCCCAAAAGGAGCTGGAAAACAGCATGGTCGCTGTGATTGGCGTATTTGCCTGTAACCGCGCTATGGATGAGATGGATTTTCACAAAGCGTCATCCATGATCCGGCAATTGACGGAGCAAAAAAGCGGTATGGTAGGACTGCATCGAAATCTGCTTTTGCTGGATCTCATTTATTGTCAGCTTACAGCCGGAGAAACTGCCGGGGTAGATTCAGATATTTCAAAGCAGCTGGAAGAAAAATCTATGCAGAAGTTTATAAAAATAATGAAGAAGTATCCTTCCGTGCTTCGGACACAGTATGCATATGCTCTGCTGGGGGAAGATAATGAAGAAAAAGCACAGCAGATTAAAGAGAATTTTGAAAAAACAGTTCAGAAATATCCATATCCTGCGGAAGTACAGGGAGAAAGAGAATTGATGGAATATGCATGGAAGCGACATCAGGAATAAAAAGAAAACTGATGTCGCTTCCGTACCTTTATCTCTGCTCAATGCTGTTTAATGCCTTCTTAAACTGGAAGAAGAACAAAATTGCGGTAAAGGTAACAGCGATAACGTCGGCAATCGGTTCTGCCATATAAACGGCGATGGTCTGATTGTTTCGTAAAATTGCAGGCATAATATAAATAAGAGGAATCAGAAGCACAAATTTACGCATAACCGCTACAACAATAGAGGCGGCAGCTTTGCCAAGTGAATTAAAGGTCATCTGGCAGGCAATCTGAATACCGAACATAAACATCACAGCCATGTAGATACGAAGCGCATTTCCGGTGAAATCCAGAAGCTGGGTATCGGGCGTGAACAGTGCGGCAAATGCTTTCGGGAAAATCATGACGCAAATCCATAAAAATGTGGAGTAGGTCAGACTGGTTTTTAAAAGCAGTTTAAAAGCAGCTTTCACACGGGCAGTATTGCGGGCGCCGTAGTTGTAGCTGATGATCGGCTGCGCACCCTGTCCGAGTCCCTGCAGAGGCAGCATGGCAAACTGCATAACGCTGGTTAAAATCGTCATAGCGCCCACGGCAATATCTCCGCCGTATTTCAGCAGAGAAGAGTTAAAGCAGACGGAGATAATACTTTCGCTGGCCTGCATAATAAAAATAGACAATCCCAGGGCAAGGCTTGGAAGAATGATCTTCCCCTGCAGTTTGAAGTTGCAGGGTCTGATTTTCAGGAAAGTCTTTTTGCCAAATAAAAAGGACAGAACCCAGATACAGGATAAAGCCTGGGAAAGAATCGTAGCCAGAGCAGCCCCGCGTACTCCCATATGAAATCCGAAGATAAAGATGGGATCAAGAACGATATTGGTAACAGCGCCGATCAGGACAGACAGCATACCAATCTTAGCAAAGCCCTGAGCGGTGATAAATGCATTCATGCCCAGTGTCAGCTGTACGAAAATCGTGCCAACAGCATAAATATTCATATAGCTTACAGCATATTCAATCGTATTTTCACTCGCGCCGAAAGCCAGCAGGAAATCACGGTTCCACAGAAGAAGAACAGCTGTCAGAACCAGAGAAACGATGATCTGCAGGGAAAAACAGTTTCCCAGTGTCTTTTCAGCCGACTTGATATCGCCTTTTCCCATAAAAATAGTAGAACGCGGTGCGCCGCCGTTGCTGACCAGAGCAGCAAAAGCCGCCACGATCATGATCAGAGGCATACATACCCCAACGCCGGTCAGCGCCAGAGCTCCCACCTTCGGAATATGGCCGATATAAATCCGGTCGACAATATTGTAAAGCATGTTAATGATCTGAGCAGCAACGGTAGGCAGAGCCAGCTTCATCAAAAGCTTTCCCACCGGTTCTGTCCCCAGAAAATCTTTATCGTTATTCATAAAAAATCCTCCTGTCTCATTTATGATTTTTTTCCAGCCATTTCATGGCGTTATCCATCACGCGATCTCCCAGCTGATTATACAAAAGAATCTCTTCCTCCGAAAAACCTTCGAAAATTCGTTCCAGAAACCGCTGTTTTCCCTGCTCAATCTCAACTCCGATCGGGGTAGCAAGCTCTGTCAGCGAAAGATGAAGCCTGCGCCGGTCACAGCAATCAGGAGTACGCTTCAAAAGTCCCTTCTGCACCAGAGACTCCACTCCCTGGGAAACATTTCCCTTAGGCAGCATACGCAGCTCCGAAATATCACGAATCGTATCCTTCCCCGGATTATTGTACAAAAATGTAATAATCTTAATCTCCATCTGAGAAAGGCGAAAATTCGTCTCCATCTCCATCAAAGTCTGCTCATACAGCTTCAGCGAACTCCGAATCAGCAAAAGAATATCTGTTGGCGGCCGCATCAGGAATCCCTCCTCTCATCTCTAAGAAATCCAGGCGGAAAAAAGATCCCGCTCTTTGGATAGATAAAGTGATGTAAAACAGTTTTTTAAAAAACAGTTCTAAAAGAAACTGTTTTCTGAAGAACTATTATAAACCAAAAAAATGAAAAGTCAAGAAAAAAAGTGGAGATCGTTCAGGCGCGGGGGACAGAGGGTGGTGTCCAGAGGACGCGAGTGTGTTATGATACGAAGTCTGAACGGGGCTAAGGGGTGCAAGCACCAATACGCCCCTCACAGACTTGTATCATAACACACTCGCTGGTTTTTGCTGATTTGCCCTCTGTCGATGGAGACCTGAACGGTTGTGGTTAAGCAGACAAGTCTGGTTCGGAAACCGTAGGTTCACAAAAAAAGATACCAGTACAACGTACTGATATCTTTCTTAATAAGCGCGAGACGGGATTCGAACCCGCGACCCTCGCCTTGGCAAGGCGATACTCCACCACTGAGCCACTCGCGCATTTCTTATTCAGCTTATTCGGCTTTGTTCTCTCGAACGAGTTATATGATACTATAATTTTACACTTCTGTCAACAACTATTTAAAAAAAATTGAAAAAACATGGTTTCTGTGAAGATGCAAGCCGAATATGTGCCGAGAATGCAAATGTAATGCGTCATATCGGAGTCACTCTGTTAAAACAGGAAAAAGGCTATAAGATGGGGATTTTTTGCAAAAACAGCAGAACAGGTAAAAGAAAAAACTACGGCGGCGGAGTTACAGTACGATCCTGTGAAAGGGACCATAGAGAACGCCGGTACTTAACGATCGG
>JAUNPP010000032.1 GCA_030536685.1 Lachnospiraceae bacterium | reverse complement strand
TCAGACAGCCCGATCGTTAAGTGCCGGCGTTCTCTATGGTCCCTTTCACAGGATAATACTGTAATTCCGCCGCCGTGGTTTTGCGATATTTTACAGGTTTAACGGAGACTGTAAAATCATGCGTTTACCGTGATAAAAACGCCAGTTGTTTTTCCCGGCAGCTTTTAAAAAGCGGCAATTCCTCCCCTCCGTTTTTTGGGGTCCAAATCAGCGTTCAGGATGAGATACAACTCCTGCAGGCTGCATTGAACCGCAGGTTCACCCAGCAGCCGGAAGGAGCTGTATCTCATCCTGAACGCGTCCCCTGGACAAAAAAAGCCAAAAAAGAGCCAAACCGAAGTCTGGCTCTTTTGAAAATGAGAAAAATTTTATTTTTTCTGAACGTATTTCAGACAGTCAAGAGTTACTGCGATCAGAATGATGATACCTGAGAATACGAACTGAAGGTTTGCATCGATACCGAGGATGGTAAGAGAGTAGGTAAGAGCGGTGAAGATACATACGCCGACTACTACGCCGGAGATCTTGCCGATACCACCTGTAAAGGATACGCCGCCTACTACGCAGGCTGCGATTGCATCCATTTCCCAGCCCTGTCCGTAGGTTGCGGAACCGGAACCGAACATTCTTGCACATTCAAGCCAGGAGCCGAAGCCGTACAGAATACCTGCCAGAACGAATGCTCCTACTGTTACAGCGAATACGGAAATACCGGAAACGGCTGCTGCTTCGGGGTTGCCGCCGACAGCGTACAGGTTTTTACCGAAGGTTGTTTTGTTCCAGATAAACCATACGATTGCGATTGCTGCTGCTGCCCAGAGGATAATGGTCGGGAAACCGTTGAGCTTGGGGATGATCATCTGGGGGATTGAGGATTCAATCGCACCGAAGGATACACCCTTTGTCGCATAGGTAGCAAGACCGAAGATTACCAGCATGTTTGCCATAGTGGAGATAAAGGGATGCATTTTAAATTTGGCAGTAAAGAAACCTGCAATCGTGGTAAAGAAGGTACATAAAACGATACATACTACCAGTGCGAGGGCAACTCTTGCGCCGATCGGCATACCTGTAAAGTCAAATATATGTCCGAAAACGCTGCCTGTGTTGATACCCTGGTGCATGATGATCGTTGAAGCTGTGATACCCATACCAACCATACGTCCGATGGAAAGGTCTGTACCGGTAAGGAGGATCAGACCGGCAACACCGAGAGCAAGGAACATTCTGGGAGAAGCCTGCTGCAGGATGTTTAAGACGTTGTTATAGGTGAGCAGAGGAGTTCCTTTTATAACGGGTGTAATTGCGCACAGCATAGCAAAAATCAAAATAATTGCAATGTACAGGCCGTTCTGCAGGAAGAAAGCTCTGCGGTTGAAGGTGTATTTGTAATTTTCCCATTTCTGCGCTCTGGATTCCATAAATGTGAATCTGGACATGCGGAGCAGATCAATGAGATGATATTTATGAGTATAGGCTGCATGCTTTCTGTCCTTGATCTGCTGGTAATCCTTTTCCAGCTGCATCTTGGCATCAAACAGGCGGTTTTTGTGAACGTATTTTTCGTCTTTGATTTCCTGCTGGTCAGAGAGCTTTGAAACGGCTTCCTGATGCTCTTTTTTCAGTTCCTCAACCCGCTTCAGGTAGTTTTCCTTTGCGAGCGCCTTTTCCTGTTCGCAGCTTGCTTTTACTGCCTGATAATAGTCTTTGTCAAAGTGGTCTTTCAGATAAGTTTCCGCTTCTGCGATCAGTTTGGAAACCTTATCTTTATTCTGGGCTTCAACGGCTTTTGCCTTTTCCTGTTCGGTCTGGCTCTGTGCGATGCGGTTTGCTTTTTCATCCTTTGTCAGAGAGCGGTCTCTTTTGAATCCGTCGATCTGATTCTGGAGAGAAATAACCTTGTCTGTGCCGTCAGCTCTGAGGTCATCAATCTGTTTCTGAATTTTGCCGACATAATCGTCGATTGGCTGACGAAGCTTTGCTTCCTGTTCAGCTGTAAGAATCGTACCATTTCCATTTGCCATAGTTATCAATCTCCCTCAATTATAGGTATTTTGCGCTGAGTCTTAAAAGTTCTTCCTGATTGGTTTCTTTGGTATTTACAATTCCGGAAAGATGTCCGTTTGACATAACGCCGATACGGTTTGTAATACCCAGGATTTCCGGCATTTCAGAGGATACAACGATGATCGTTTTGCCCTGTTTTGCCATCTTGATGATCAGTTCATAGATTTCATATTTCGCGCCAACGTCAATTCCTCGTGTAGGTTCATCCATCATAAATACCTGAGGACCGCGTTCCAGCCATTTTCCGAAAATAACCTTCTGCTGGTTGCCGCCGGAAAGACTTGAAATCATATCCTCCGGGCCAAGACATTTGGTATGCATGATTTTAATCTCATTTGCAGTTGCCTTTGTCATCTTGGAGTCGGAGAGTGCGATTCCGGATTTGTACTGATTCAGATTGGCGATTGTAGTATTAAAGGTAAGATCGCCCTTGAGGAAAAGGCCGTTTGCCTTTCGTTCCTCGGTGATCATGGCAAATCCATGGTCCATAGCTTCTTTTGCACTGTTAAAATTCATAAGACGGTTGTTGAAATAAACACGTCCCGCCGCACGGGTACGAACTCCGAAAATGGTTTCCAGCAGCTCTGTACGCCCTGCTCCGACAAGGCCGTATAATCCGAATATTTCGCCTTCCTTTACATCGAATGTGATATCCTGCAGATGCGGCTCGAATTTTGTGGATAAGTGCTGAATGGATAAAATTACATCCTTTGGTTTGTTGTCTACCGGTGGGAATCTGTTTTCGAGAGAACGTCCAACCATGGCTGCGATCAGTTCGTTCATATCGGTATCTTCGGCTCTTTTGGTCATAACCAGGTTACCATCACGAAGAACGGATATTTCGTCGCAGATCTCGAAAATTTCATCCATTTTGTGAGAAATATAGATCAGAGAGATTCCCTGATTTTTTAACATGTTCATCATTTCGAAAAGCTTATCAACTTCCTGTACGGTAAGAGAGGAGGTCGGTTCATCAAGAACGATTACTTTTGAATTATAGGAAATTGCTTTTGCGATTTCGCACATCTGTCTCTGGGATACAGACATATGCCGCATGGACTGCGTCAGGTTAACGGTCATGCCAAGTTTTCTGAAAAGCTCGGAGGCTTCTTTTTTCATTCTTCCTTCATCAACGATGCCCATGGAATTGGTGGGATAACGTCCAAGAAATAAATTATCAACCACATTTCTTTCCAGACACTGGTTTAACTCCTGGTGAACCATCGCAATACCATTCTCAAGAGCATCTTTAGGTCCGGAAAAACTTACCTCTCTGCCGTCAAGAACGATCGTTCCTTCATCCTTCTGATAGGTACCGAAGAGGCATTTCATCATGGTCGACTTACCGGCGCCATTTTCACCCATAAGTCCCATAACCGTTCCGCGCTTTACATCCAGATTGATATGATCCAGAACTCTGTTTCGGCCAAACGACTTGCTCATGCCACGTATCGATAAGACAATATCATCTTTCTTATCTGCCATTCTTTTTACTCCTGTATATATGGTAACAAATGATTAGGGAGAATTTCTTCTCCCTAATATCCTGTTAGTCTTATTAAAGGTTTCCGGTACGCCGCAGGGCATACCCTGTCAGTTAAAATCTGATCTTACCGATTATTTTCAAATCGGATTTTACAGAATCTGATCCTGCCGATTGCTTTTGAATCGAATTTACAGAATCTGATCTTACCGATTGTTTTTGAATCGAATTTTACAGAATCTGATCCTGCACATTGATTTCAAATCGGATATTACTGGTTCAGTAAGCCTGTGTAGGAAGCTGCATTGTCTGTCTTAACCATGTTGATTGCGAATGCATCGTACTGACCGGGATTTCCGAGACGGTTTGTGATATTGGATTCGGTCTGTCCGTCACCACCGATGTAGTCGATATCCAGATTCATAAGATCATCGTAATTCTGAAGCAGAGGCTGATAAGTTGCACTCAGGAAGTTATCAGCAGAATTGTAGATGTTCAGCCATACTTTTTTGGAAGCGTGTTTGCTTTCATCCAGCTGTTTGGATACGGGTTCGTATACCTTTGTGGAATCTGTGAAGTCTTTGTAGTTGTCAGCAGTAACTGCAACGTTTAATGCGTAGTAAGAACGTTCAGCTTCTTTGTATACATATACGTCTTTGCTCAGAACATTGCCTGCATCATCTGCTGTGCCGATACCGGTATCGATATCAACGCCGTCAAGTGCGTTACGAAGAACACGAAGTGTCAGATAAGCCTGAACGTCAGCATGCTGGCTGATGGTTCCGCCGTAACCTTCTGCGATTGCTGCAACTGCATCGCTGTTAGCATCGTAACCGAAGGTAGCAACTTTGTTTTCTTTTGACCATGCATTGAACATGGACATACCCATACCATCGTTGTTAGAAGCAACAATATCGATCTGATCGCCGAAAGAAGATGACCATGTGCCGATTGCGTTACCTGCTGTAGCTGCATCCCATGTAGCACCTGCAGAGTTTTTCATTTCCTGAGAAGCAAGCTCACGAATTGTGTATGATTTTCCGTTAACTTCGAGTTTTCCGTCCTGTACAACCTTTGCGGAACCGTCTGTGTTGGTACCAACGGGAGTACTGTCGATGTTGCCGTCTTTTTCAACTGCAGTGCCAAGAGCTTTACGAACACCTCTTGTACGTGCGATGGAATCGTTGTGTCCGATATCACCGATTGCCAGAACATAACCGATTACGCCGTCGCCGTTGCGGTCGATCTTGTCGATATTTGCTTCGATGTATTCTTTAACCATTGTTCCCTGAAGTTCAGCACCCTGATTTGCATCAAAGCCTACATAGTAGGTATCTTTGTTGAAATTCATAGCTGTCATATCCAGTTCTCCTGTGGAGCTGTTGGAGGGCTGACGGTTGTACCATACAAGAGGCTTATCTTTGTTTGCAACTTCGCCTGTGGATTTTCCGGCTTCTTCTGTCGGTGTTTTGTCCTTATTGTCTGCTGCGGGCTTGTCGGAACCGCATGCAACAAGAGACAGACCCATAAGTACGCTCATTGTCCATAAAACCAGTTTCTTTTTCATAAATTTTACTCCTTCCATCTGACATTTGTTATCGATGTCTTTTGTTGATATTGGTATTATATCGAATAAAACATTGAGAAAACATAGAATATTTTTTACTGTTCATTCAAAATTTTAAGATTTTATAGTTATATAGCATAATATTTTGAATAAAACACCTGAAACAAAGGACAAAGTGCATTAAAAAGTTACTGAGAAGTTATTGAAATGGAAAAGGCGTGACCGAAGTCACGCCTTTTCTGTGCTGATGATGGAATTTTCCACTTTTTTGAGTATGTTTTATTTCTGCATAATGTGGATCGCGAAGCCGCCAAATTCTCCGTCGAGATAAACGTTTTTCAGTTTGCCTTCGTCGGTGTAGGCTGCGGTGTCCATGTTAAAGGTAAATCCTTTTTCTTTCAGCTCTTCTACAGCAGCTGTTAAATCCGGTGTGCGCATGGCGATATGACCGTTGGTTCCCAGGAAAGGAGCCTTCATGCATTCAAAATAGGGGCCGCCAAATTCGGATTTCTGTCCGTGACGGGGGTCCAGATTAAACATCATGCTCAGAAGCTGTGCCAGCTTTGCGGCTTCTTCTGCGTTCGGAGTATTGATACCGATATGTTCCAGTTCAAATTTATTTTTCATATGGATACCTCACATTTAAAATCACGTTGGAAGATTTGAAAATTTGAAAATTACATGGGGAACATCAGCAGAGAGCCGACTGTCAGAGCGAGCAGACGGATGAAATACTGAGGAATCGTGAATTTCCAAAATTCTGAAAGCTTGTAGTTACCAACACCCATAACCATAGCGGGCATACCGTCGATGGGGAGGAAGTGTCCGCACCATCCGGAGATTACGATTGCACATGCAGCTGCAGTGGGGTCTAATCCAAGGCTTGTGCAGGTAGCAATAGCAAGAGGAGCGAAAACGTAAACCGTACCGATTGTGGAACCTGTCATAGTTGCCAGTACGCTGGTAAGGATACAGAATACGAAGATCAGTACGAAAGGATTGATGCTGCTTCCGAGCATTCCGGCTACTGTTTCACCAACAAGGTTTGTTACGCCGGTGCTTCCCAGAGCATCTGCAACACCGATAACACCTGCGGACATCAGGATGATGGGTGCGCTGATCGCATCACGGATTTCCTTGAAGTCCATTACGCCGATAACAAGAAGGACGCCTACGGACAGACCGGGGATCGCATAACCTGCATCTCCGATGAAGCCCTGAAGGATCATACCGATAACGGCTGCTACGAATACAACATAAGTAACCTGTTCTTTCCACTTGGGAAGGCTGGGGGCGTTTTCGTCCAGCTGTACAGCCTCATCAGTTGCTGCTGCAATCGGGTGGTCAGGCAGCATTTTGTACTGGATGAAGCAGTTTAACAGGAAACCAAGGGAAAGGAAGAAGTTAACTACTGCGAATTTTACTACGGAAACATTTGCAAGAACGCCTGCGCTTTCCAGAACTGCAAGTACGATACCATACTGTAATGCAGTGTTGAAAGGAATCAGGGGATGGTTCGCTGCAAATCCGGCCGTCATAATGATTTTTGACGGGGGAAGCTTTTTGCTGTAGGGCAGAGTGGAAAGCAGACCGATAGTCAGCACGTAATATGCAGTAGAACCGGTACCGAATAAGCTGCAGCCGATCATAACAATGAGAATGATCAGAACGTAAGCTTTAAATCCGCCCTTGTTTGCCATGTTGAACATGCTTTTCTTGAAAACGGTGATAAAACGGGTTTTCTGAAGAGCTGCGATGATTGCCATGAACTCAGCAAGCATGACAATAGTAGCGTTTGAAAATCCTGCAAAAGCAGCCTTGATGTCAGCGATGCCGAAAACAACAAGCAAAAGACATGCGAGCAGCGGCGGTGCACCGAAAGGCAGCTTGTCCATCATGATCAGTACGATCATGAGAGCGACAATTGCAAGAGTGATAATCATCTGAAGTGTCATATTTGTTTTCCTCCTTGTTTCTTAAATACCGTGTGAATGCAGACGGCATTCTTTATCTGAATCTGCAGATGGCGGACAGCACGGGCTCAGATGGTCTGCAGTCTGTAATCTGTCTCAGTACGAAGTTGGAAGAGAACCGCTGGTGGACGGTGGGTACTGACGCAGACTGTAAAATGCAGACTAAATGATGCGCCGGGCTGTCAGCGGATATTATTTTCCTGCGGACATCAGAATCGCATAGTCAATGGCATTTACAAGGCTCAGTTCGTTGCTGGTGCCTTTTCCTGCCAGGGCAAAGCCGGTACCATGATCTACGCTGGTGCGTATGATGGGCAGACCAAGTGTTACATTAACGCCTTCAACGGCTTTCCATGCCTGTTTTTCACGGTCGTATACAAATCCGACTGTTTTAAGCGGGATATGTCCCTGATCGTGATACATGCATACTACGATGTCGTACCAGCCGCCGAGCGCTTCCGGAAATACACTGTCCGGAGGAATGGGGCCGATTGCGTTAATGCCTTTTTCTTTTGCGGCTTCGATTGCGGGTTTGATTTCTTCAATCTCCTCGGTGCCGAAGAGGCCGTTTTCACCGCAGTGAGGATTGAGACCTGCTACTGCTACTTTGGGATTTTCAATTCCCATGTCTTTGCATGCTTTATGTGCAATTTCAATTACATCCAGCACACGTGCTTTTTTAACCCGGTCACAGGCCTCGCGCAGTGATACGTGGGTGGAGACATGAACCACACGCAGATCGTGATGCGCAAGCATCATGGTGTATTTTTTGGTTCCTGTGTAGGTTGCATAGATTTCTGTGTGACCGTCAAAATGAGTGTATCCGTCGGAGAGTTCACCTTTGTAATGCTCCAGAGCCATATTCAGGGCTTCTTTGTTCAGAGCGTTGGTGCAGGTTGCGTCCACTTCACCGGCAAGCGCCAGTTCGATCACTTTTTTGACACACTGGAAAGCTGCGTTTCCGCCTTCGATGCTGACCTTTCCGATTTCAAAGCTTTCAATATCTTTGATCAGGGGCAGGTGGAGCACATCTACCGTACCAGGGGCAAACAGTGCGTCTGCCACCTTTTCACAGCGATGGATTTTGATATCAGTGCGTCCCACAAAACGGGCTGCCTGTTCCATAATGCCGGCATCGCCGATTACGATGGGCTGACAGCGGTCATATAAATCGAAATGTGCTAAGGTTTTGATGGTGATTTCAGGGCCGTTACCAGCGGGGTCACCCATGGTGATTCCTACGATTGGTTTTTTATTCATGAATCAAATCACTCCTTTTAAATAATAGGGATTAGCGCATGCCTTTGGCTGCATTTTCATCCAGCACCTTTTTCAGGGCTTCGATGCCTTCTTCGGGAACCTGGTTGAAGGGTGCGCGGCACTTGCCAACGTTGTAGCCTAACAGTCTGACAGCCGTTTTCACGATTGTGTTGGGGTTGCCGTATTTGAATACTGCACGCAGGCTTGCGATAGAATCCTGAGCAGCCTGAGCTTCTTCCAGTTTGCCTTCTTTGAACAGGTCATAGATGGAAGCGAGTACGTGAGGATATACGTTAGCGCATCCTGCGATACCGCCTGCGCCGCCTTCCTTCAGACAGGGAAGGATCAGAGAGTCATTACCGGAAAGAACACGGAAATCCTTGTCCAGGTCGCGGGTCTGTGCGATATAAGCCTGAAGGTTGTTCCAGTCACCGCTGGAGTCCTTTGCACCCATGATGACATCTACATCCTTTGCCAGCTTTGCAACGGTTTCAGGCAGCAGCTTGTTGCCGGTACGTGCGGGGATGTTGTACAGTACGATCGGAATGTCTACATGTTTTGCAACTTCTACATAGTGATCGTAAAGCTCCTGCTGGGAAGCAAGTGCGAAGCTGGGAGTGATGATAGACAGGATGTCAGCGCCCAGTTCCTGAGCTTTTTTGCTCATGCGGATGGTGTCTCTTGTTGAGATGCAGCCGGTTCCGGCGTAAACGGGAACACGTCCTTTTACCTGGTCGATAGTCGCTTCCAGAACTTCTATTTTTTCGTTTTCGCTGAGGATATAGCCTTCGCCGTTGGTGCCGAAGGGGAAGAGGCCGTGAACGCCTCCTTCGATCAGACGCTCGATCTGTTCTCTTAATACTTCAAGATTAACGCTTTCATCTGCATTCATAGGTGTGAGAATTGCGGGGATGATACCTTTGATTTCAGCTGTTTTCATTGTTAGCTCCTTTCTTTTTTGTCTTTACATGATTTCCTGATACAGGGCGCGGGCATCGTCTGCTGTGACTTCCCGCATATTATTTACCAGAAGGCGTGTAACCTGCATTCCGGCTTCTACCAGTCCTTCAAGATCTTCGGCGGGAACGCCAAATTCCTTCAGGCTGGTGGGGATATCAAGGTCTTTTACGATTTTTTCTATCCATGCCAGCATATAAGCGCTTTTTTCTGCTGTTGTGGTGCAGGTTCTTTCTGTGTGAACGCAGCGGTCGTAAGCAGCAGCAAATTTTTCACGGCATACGGGTTCGTTGAAACGCATAACCGGTGCTAAGAGGATTGCGTTTGATACGCCGTGTGCGATGTGGTATTTGCCTCCGAGAGGATAGCTCAGGGCATGGACAGCGGTTGTGCCGGAAGCGGTGATAGCAAGTCCGCCGTAGTAGGCTGCGATCTGCATTTTATTTTTGGCTTCCATTGCTTCGGGGTCATTGCAGGCATCCATAATGTTGTTCAGGATCAGATCAAGTCCTTCCAGCGCATAGATGTCGCTGAAAGGGTTTGCCTTGTTGCTGGTGTAGCATTCGATGCAGTGAGCCAGCGCATCAACACCGGTAGCAGCTGCGATCTTGCGGGGCAGGTTTTTGATCATTCTTGCATCGAGGATGACATAGTCTGCAATCATGTTTTCATTTACGATTCCTACCTTCAGTTCCTTTTCGGGAACTGCTACGATGGAGTTGGGAGTTACCTCGGCTCCGGTACCTGCGGTTGTGGGAATCAGGATGATCGGTACGCATTTTCTGGCGCGTCCGGGTTCATCAAGCAGTTCTTTTACTCCGTATTCGTCGGTAACCAGAACGCTTGCAAGCTTGGCTGCGTCCATTACGCTGCCGCCGCCGCAGGCTACGATCATGTCTGCGCCGCTTGCTTTGAACTGGTCTACCAGGTTCTGTACAGCAGTGTAATCAGGCTCTGCCGGCAGATCGTCGAGTACATAGTAATCAGCTCCTGCAGCTTTTACAGCTTCCTCTGAAAGTGAGAAAAGGCCACAGGCTTCAATTCCTTTATCGGTAAACATTGCTACCCGTTTTACCTGTTTGTCTTTTAAAATAGCAGTGATATTGTCGATTGCATTTTCCCCGCCGTATACGGCATGGGGCATTTTGATATTGTAGGTTTTCAGCATTTTCAGTCCTCCATATTCAGGGTTAAGGGGAAAACCTCTTAACCCTTTAAAAGTGATCGGTTGATCAGTGACTCTGAGCAGCGGTAGGATTGTAAAGTCCTACTTTTTCTCTTTTTTCTCCCAGTACATCCTGTTCGGTGAAGCGAACATACTTGATACCGATACGGGTATGAGAGGCATATGCCAGATGCAGGGAGCCGTCTTTTGACTGCATCAGATAAGGGTATTCATACTGGCGGTTGTTGGTTTTGTTTTCTTCTCCCATAAAGCCTTCGCCGCGTTCCATCCAGCGGATGATGGGGAAGGTTTTTCCGCCGTCCTCAGACAGTGCGACTGCTACGGGGCAGCGCAGGCCCGGCCATGCAGCCTTTCCGGGTTTCGGATCGGGTGTGCAGGTGGGGTTGTAGGCAATCGCAATGCGTCCGCTTGCAAGCTTCAGTGCGCTGATGCTGGAGTTGTTGTTCGGAAGCGGTGTAGCTTCCGGCTTGCTCCATGTTTCACCCCAGTCAAAGGATTCACTGCGGTGGATTCTGTAAGCTTCGCGGTTTCGCATGAAGGCAACCAGATGACCGTTTTCAAGCTCAACCACATTGGGGTGAACGTGGCCGTTGCTTTCGGGCATCATAACCATGCGCCAGGTTTTTCCTTCATCGTCTGAGATGCGGAAGGCGGAAGGATCACCAGAAAGTCCGTCCTCGGAATCTGTGCAGATCCAGTTGCCGAAAATCCAGCGTCCGTTTGAAAGAACCTGAATCGGCTGACGGCAGAAGGTGCCTTCTTCGGGGAAAATGGTTTCATAAGGTCCCCAGGTTTTGCCGCCGTCGGTACTCTTCTGGCAGCGAACTACAGAAGTAAACTGCATATTGTCCTTGCCCGCCTGGCGGTCTAACTGAGCTGTGTACATTGCCCATACCGCGTTATCGGGACCATAGAAAAGAGAAGGATTCTGTTCACTGCGCTCGGGATCGCCGGAAATGTCGACGGGCGGCAGCCATGCCGTCTGGTCTTTCGGCAGAACAGAGCAGACAATGTGAATGTCGGCGCTGCCCTCATAAGTGCCGGCAAACCAGCAGCACAGCAGGTCGCCGTTAGGAAGTTCCAGTAATGCAGGCGCATGAGCGGTGGGGTATCCTCCCGTCGGAAGCAGCGCTTCCAGGATTCCCATATCGTCATTGCGGTAAACAGTGCCATCCCATGTCAGTCCGGGTAATTTTGCGTATTCCATGTAATATCCTCCTCATGTTGGTTGAAAAATGTATTTCTTAAATTTAAAGTTTCCTTAAAATTTCTTGAATTTTCTTGAATTTACAGCAAATTTTCTTGAATCTACAGCGGATAAAATAAACTGCAAATTTACGCTATCGTAAATAAAAACACCAGAAAACATCGACGAAGTTGTTTCATGGTTTATAATATTTAAACGGTCGGTCAGCAGCTTGAGCCGCCGGAAGTTTTCTGTGCCAGATCGATCAGCAGAGATTCCTGTCCGAAACCGCCTGATTTGGAGATGATCCGGTATTTTTTGCTTCCCAGTAAGAAGCGTGACAGAACAGTTCCAGGAGCCAGCTCACAGATGGGTTCCATTTCTTTTACGCCAAGCTGTTCCATGCAGCCAAGGAGCGTGTCGCCTCCTGTGATCATAAGCGTGCTGTCGAAATCATTTTCCAGAAGCGCTTTTAAAATATGTCCGTAGGATTTTGCAATCCGTACCCGAATCTCGTCAAGCGTCAATCCGTGGGCCAGGGCATATTCCTTTGTGTCGTCATGTCCCGGTAAATCGTTGCTGTCCAGGATGACGCGGGTATTTTTGCGGATAGCTTCTTTTAATTCACACAGCTTTTTCTGTCCGTCGGGGGTGAACCAGAATTCTTCATCCAAACGTTCACCGGGCTCTAAGCGAATCCGCAGAAAGCCGTTTTGTTCGGCGTAATCTAACTGAGATACTGTGATCGGATTGACACTGCCGCACATCATCAGGAAGCTGGAATGGAAGCGGATATCAGGCTTGTTTTCGCCTGTCAGCTTCAGAAGCTTCGGTAAAACGGAGGCAAATCCGGCACAGCCGGCAGTCAGATGCAGCTGACTGGTTTCATAAAGATACTGACCGGAAAGCTCCAGCTGGTGATCGGTCTGTGCATCCCACACCAGAATTGCAGGTTCTTGTGCCGAAACCTTGTCTTCGTCAGCTTCAGCTTTTGAATCCTTTGCTGCCTGGACGATCACTTTCACCGTGCTCTGCTGTCCAATCATTTCCGGGATATAAGAACAGGTTACCGGTTCGAAGGGATCTTTTCCAAATACGCTTTCATGAACCGGAAGCTCGTCAATATAGTGAATTCCTTCCTTTGTCCAGCGGTTCATCCTGGGAAATGCCGGAAGAAAGGAAAGTGTTTTTTCTCCTGCTGCATCAAGCATAGCTGTCAGTTCACTGCCGATGTTTCCTCTTAACGCAGAATCTGTTTTTTTATATAGGTAAGGGATGTTTTGTGCAACGGCTCTTTTGCTGATATCGTACACAATATTGTAGGCTTCTTCGGGATTCAGATGTCTTGTTTCCGCATCCATTACCAGAACCTGAACTTTTGGATCTATCTGACAGAAATCATAGTCTGCGCTGGTTACGACCCGGGTGTTTGCGCCGCTTGCGGCGAACTGAACTCCGGTATCCAAAGCTCCTGTAAAATCATCAGCGATAATTAATAAAGTTACCATATACTCACCACCTTATGTTTATTTTTGAAACATAGTAATTGTTTTTAAAGAACATTTCTTTTGACAGTTATTATTTTAAACGAGTTTCTGGAAAAAAACAACAGAGTTTCGAATAATATTTGTTCAAAAACAGGACAATCGGTATTTTAAGATTGCAAAACATGTTCATATATAGTACACTGTTTCTAAATGAAACATAAAACGATAAAAAGATGCGAATCTGTTGGCTGCAGTTCGGGAAAAGAGGCTGTTTATGGAAAATGAAAAGATTAAAATATTGGGAATTGCACCGTATGAAGCGATGAAAACTGCTATGGAGCGTCTGGCAAAGGACAGAACGGATCTGGAGGTGGATGCTTATGTGGGAGATATGGATTACGGCAGGGAACTGGTGCTGCGTCATACAGGGGAGAATTATGATGCGATTGTTTCCCGAGGGGGGACGGCGCAGCTGATCAAAAAAATAACCGATATCCCGGTAACGGAAATATCGCTGTCGGTTTATGATATTCTCCGTGCAATCAAGCTGGCAGAGAATTATCAGGAGCGTTATGCAATCATTGGATTTTCCAGTATCACCGGCAGCGCGCACCTGCTTTGCGATCTTTTGCAGTATCAGGTGGATATTTTTACCGTACAGTCGGCCGAGGAGGTTCTTCCGCTTTTGACAAGGCTGAAAAATGAGGGCTACCGCATGGTGGTCTGCGATATGATCTCCCACACAGAGGCAAAGCAGCTTGGACTTAACACGATTTTGATTTCCTCCGGCGTGGAAAGCATAGAGGACGCATTTAATCAGGCAGTGAAGATCAGCAGAAGCCATATCAGGGTGCGCCGGGAAAATATTTTTCTAAAGGAAATACTAAAGGGAACGGGAGACTATACGGTTGTTTTTGATCCGGAAGAAAAGGTTTATCTGTCCACCTGGGATAAGGAAAATGAAACAGAGGTTTATGATATTCTCAGAAAGGAGCTTCCTCAGGTGCGCTCTCAGGAGAGTCATAAGATTTTCAGGAATATTGAGGGAACACTTTTTTCAATCGTTGGCTGTATGGTGTCGTATCGGGACGCGCAGTACGGCGTATTTTATTTTACGGATTCCAAGATTCCGATTACCTCCGGCAAATATGGGATTCGGTTTTCAAATAAAAAAGAGGCAAAAGAGCAGTTTTTTAACAGCTTTTACAGCATTACCGGGGCAATGGGAGGTCTGGCGGATTCCATTGAACAGATCAGCCAGAGTTCGTTCCCTGTTATGATCACGGGGGAAAAGGGGACGGGAAAGGAACAGATTGCTCGCGCTCTGTATACGGAAAGCGCTCTGCAGAGTAATCCTCTTGTCAGCATTGACTGCGCTCAGCTTACGGATAAGGGCTGGACTTATCTGACCAATCATTATAATTCTCCGTTTAATGACAGTGATAATACGATTTATTTTCAGAACGTGGATGAATTGGGACAAGAGCGGAGCCGTCAGCTGCTTTCTATGATTACAGATACCAATCTCCACCGCAGGAACCGTCTGATCTTCTCCTGTATCAGCCAGCAAAATTCTATGATTTCACCGGAAGGACAGGAGATCGTCAAACGTCTTTCCTGTCTGACAATCTGTCTGCCGCCTCTGCGGGAGCGGATTCAGGAGCTTCCGACGCTGGCGAGCATTTATCTGTCTACACTGAACGTGGAGCTGGGCAAACAGCTGACAGGCTTTGAGCCGAAGGCTATGGAAATGCTGATGCACTATGACTGGCCGCAGAATTATACGCAGTTTAAGCGGCTGACCAGAGAGCTGGCGGTTCTGACCGTTACGCCTTATATAACCAGCAATTCAACGGCTGTTCTTCTTGACAAGGAGCGATCCCTTATCAGCGGCTCCTGCGAGGCACTGGAAAAAAGTTCTATAAACCTTGCGAGGCCGCTGGAGGAAATTACGAGGGAAATTATCCGAAAAGCTGTAGCGGACAATGATGGGAATCAAAGTCTCACTGCCAGACAGCTTCAGATCAGCCGGACCACGCTCTGGCGTTACCTTAAGTGACAAAATTTAACCTTTTTAGAAAAAACCTCTCAAATTATGAAAAAAATTTATATCTATGATATACTAATTATCAGCGAAAAGAAAAAACGTATTTTTGAGAAAAGATACTCAAAACATTGAATCACGGAAAGACGAAAAAGGAGAGAAAACCTTATGTCACAGTTTGGAAAATATTTAAGGTTTATACTGGATGAACGGAAGCTTTCGATTTCAGAGCTGTCCAGAAAGTCCGGTGTGGAGAGGACGTCTCTGCAAAAATCCATTACAGGAAATCGGATGCTGCCCTACGAGTCGGTTGAAAAGCTGATCTGGAGCCTCCAGCTGACCCCGGCGGAGAGCGATAAACTGAAATATTACTATGATATTTTTTTTATAGGCGAGGATAAGTACGAATCCAGAAAAATCATTCGCCGTATGCTGGAAAACCTGTCTTCAGTGTATTTTGAAAATCCATCTCCCATTTCGTTTAGCTGCGATTACCACGCAGGTGAGTTTGATTTCAAAATGGAAGAAAATTCTTTGATCACAGGCAGCAGCAATGTCCAGGCTATGGTACAGTCTGTATTTGAAAGGGAATTGTGCTGTAAAAATCCTGAGATTGAGCTTACCACGCCAACGGAAATGCATTTTTTGAATGAATATCTGTTTTATCTTTTTAAGAAACGAGGGATAAACGGCAAAATCAGACATATGATTGCAATCCACCGGAAAAAAACGGAAAAGAGTTTAAATCTGCATAGTATTGAGTGCTTCTCGTGGCTGCTTCCGCTCTGTCTTGTTTCACGGCAGCAGTATCACCCGTATTATTACTATGATACTGCGGTTACGGAGCTGTTTACGGATCCATTTCCGTATTTTATTGTGACCCGGGACTGCGTTTTGTGTATGGCCGCAGATGGCGCAAAGGCGATTCTTCTTAACAGCAGAGAATATGCTGATTTTTACAGAAAACATTTTAAAAACCTGTCAGGAAAGGCGCATGAGCTGGTGCATTACAGCAGCGGACTTGTATCGACTCTGGCAGAATACCGCAAGGTGTTTCATTCGGATAATATGTATGTCTGCACGCATCAGCCATGTTTTCCGGGAGTGTGCAGCCCGGATGAAATCCGCGCCAGGATCCGCAGCGATATTCCGCAGAGCCGAAAGATTGCAGAAATCTGCGTAGAGTATTTAACTTCCATACAAAGCGTGAAAAAGTACAATCATGCCTTTATGAGGGAAGGGGTGATCCGCTTTATGGAAGATGGGAAAATTGATGATTTTCCGGAACTTGTGGAGGAGATTCCGTTAAGCGATCGTCTTGAGCTTTTGAGGAGGGTCGTTGAGGCGGCTGAGGACGGAGAACGGGTGGAAGCGCGGCTTTTTAACAGAGAAGTGTTTACGTATCCTTCTTTTCTGACATTGTCTACTTCTCTGCAGACGGGGATGGGCATTTATACGACAAGCCGGTATAAAGACGGGCAGATGCCAATCTGCATTCACGTATATGAACCGGATATCAGCGAGGCATTTTATGATTTTGTCCTGAGTCTGCCGGAAAGCGGTCTGATCTGCAGCAGGGAGGAAACGATAAGATTTCTGCGGGAGGTTTTGGAGACTTATTCAAAGAAGCTGTCTCAAAAAGCGTAAAAGAGGATAATCTGAGGCCGCCTGTATTTACAAAAAGAGGTTTGTGCCTTATAATCATAACGAAAACGCGGGTCTGTATTTCGGCTTGCAGAGCAGCTGCGAACGGCAGCGGTCTGTGTTTTGGCTTGCAGCACGACTGCGAATGGCAGCGGTTTGTGTTTTGGCTTGCAGCACGACTGCGAACGGCAGCGGTCTGTGTTTACAGGATTTCGCGGCAACAGAATCAATAAATATATAATATAATAAGGAAAGAACGTGTAAAGATGGATTATAATAAACTTGCTGACCTGTTATTTCCACAGGTTGATAAAACTCCTGAATACTGGGAAGAAAAGTTCCCCGAAAGAAATCTGCCCGAAGGCGCGCAGGTAACCCGTATGGCGCCCAGCCCGACAGGCTTTATTCATCTGGGCAATCTGTACAGCTCACTGGCTGACGAAAGAATCGCACATCAGAGTAAGGGCGTATTCTATCTTCGTATCGAAGATACCGATGCGAAACGTAAGGTAGAAGGCGCAGTAGAGACCATTATTGAAGTTTTGAAATATTTCGGCATTACTTTCGATGAAGGCGCAGGAATTGACGATCCGAAGCAGAATGCATATGGCCCTTATTTCCAGCGCCAGCGTGTGGAAATCTATCATACTTATGTAAAGGATCTTGTGAAAAAAGGTCTGGCTTATCCGTGCTTCTGTACAGAAGAAGAACTGACTGAGATTAAGAACCAGCAGACAGAGGAAAAAGCTCTGACCGGCTATCATACCAAATGGGCGAAATGCCGTAATCTCTCTTACGAAGAAATCGAAGCAAATGTAAAAGCGGGAAAATCCTATGTAATGCGTCTGAAATCTATGGGCAGCGAAGATAAGGAAATCATTTTCCAGGATACCGTAAAAGGCAGAATCCGTTTCCCTGAGAACATTCAGGATATCGTTATCCTGAAATCAGATGGAATCCCGACCTATCATTTTGCACATGCAATCGACGACCATCTGATGCGCACCACAACGGTTGTGCGCGGCGAAGAGTGGCTCTCTTCAGTCCCTGTTCACTATGAACTGTTCCACGCTCTGGGATTTCGGATGCCGAAATATGTCCACACTGCTCATCTGATGAAGATGGATAACGGCAGCAAGCGCAAACTGTCAAAGAGAAAAGATCCTGAGCTTTCACTCGATTTCTATCGCCAGGATGGATATCATCCGGGCGGCGTAAAGGTTTATCTGATGACTCTGTTAAATTCCAATTTTGAACAGTGGTACGATAAACACCCCAGCTCTCCGATTGAAGAGTTCCCTTACAGCATTAAGAAGATGGCTCAGTCAGGCGCGCTGTTTGATATCGCCAAGCTTCATGATATCTGCAAGAATGAATTTGCCAAGCTGGAGCCTCAGGAGGTATTTGATTTCCTGAAAAACTGGTGCAGCACCTATCAGCCCGAGATGATGAAGGTTTACTTCGCAGACGATGAAAAGTTCATGAAGGTAATCAATCTGTGCATGGGCATCGGCGGAAAACGCAGAAGAAAAGACTTCTGTTATGCAAAACAGATTTTTGAAAGTCTTTCCATGTATTTTGACGAAACTCTGGTGCCTTCCTATGAATTCAGCTACGACAACGAGCTGGTAAAAACGATCCTTCAGGAATATCTTGACGGATATGATCACAATGTAAATGCAAGCGAATGGTTCAATGCTTTAAAGGTGCTGGCTGAAAAACACGGTTTTACAGCCGATATGAAAGCATACAAGGCAGATCCTGAAGCTTACAAAGGCAATGTATCCCATATCGCAGAAATGCTGCGTATCGCAATCACAGGCAGCTCCAATTCACCGGATCTGTGGACTATCAATCAGATTCTCGGTGAAGAGGTAATGAAGAAACGTATCTGCAATGTAATTGAGAAATTATAGTTTGGGTGGCTTTGGACAGAGGGCTTTTGTCCAGTTGACGCAAGGCTCCCACGATACGAAGTCCTTTGGGGAACTGAAAATGTTCCCTTACAGGACTTGTATCGTGGGAGCCTTGCTGGTTATTGTGAAAGTGCCCTCTGTTCGATGTGGGCGCAAACTGTTAAAAACTTATTTCTTCCTATTATAATATGAACAAACAATTTTTATGAAAATGTATGAAAGCTCCACCGCAGTTTTTCGTTTGCCTGTAATCCGTATTTTACGGTTTTTTTCTGTTTTAAACGATTCATTCCGATATGGCGCATCACTCAATTTAATGTTCCAATATCCGTTTTGATTGAATATAGAACAAAATATACTAAACCGAATGTGAATAACAATCCCAAAAACAAACTTCAAGCGTCAATCTCCCCTCACCTGTTTGGCATTCCATGACAGACCCCCGAAAAAACGGCAAGATCCGCAAAAACAGCAAGATCCGAAAAAGCCAGCAAGCTGTCCAGGATACAAGTCTGCGAGGGGCGTATTGGTGCTTGCACCCCTTAGCCCCGGTCAGACTTGTATTCTGGACAGCTTGCGTCCCCTGGAAACTCCCCTGTCCCGGAATCCCAAACAGCACCCCCAAAAATGTATTAAATGGAATACAATCCTTCCGATATGAAAAAAACGGGAAAAAATTAAAAAAAACGCTTGCAATATTAAAAAAGGTATGTTATATTACTAATCGCTGTGGCATGATAGCAAAGAAGCGCGAGGTTGCCGCTCGGAGAGAGCGGGTTTTCCGTGGAGCGAATGTCAAGTTAGGAAACTGGCGACAAGTCACTGTACAAATTGAGGATAGGTCTGCAATTAGGCAGCAACCGTGTGAGGGATGGACACGGCGCGGATAAGTGCGCTCTGGACACACACGGGCATGTGTACAGTCACCACTTGTCGTGCTTCGATATAGTACGAATAAGGAGGCGACTTTTTTTATGAGTCAGGTAATGAGAATTACATTAAAAGCTTACGATCATCAGCTGATTGACCAGTCTGCTGGCAAGATCGTTGAAACTGTAAAGAAAACAGGTGCTCAGGTGAGTGGTCCCGTACCGCTGCCTACCAAGAAGGAAGTTGTAACAATCTTAAGAGCTGTTCACAAATATAAAGATTCCAGAGAACAGTTCGAACAGAGAACACACAAAAGACTGATTGATATCATCGCACCTACACAGAAGACAGTAGAAGCTTTATCTCGTCTTGAGATGCCTGCTGGTGTAAGCATCAGCCTTAAGATGAAACAGAAATAATCAAAAGATTATTTCGCACTAATTTAGTTAATCCGGAATTGGTAATAGATACCTGTTCTAGGATGAGCACCCTGGTTGTGCTCCGCTGTAGATTAACAGGAGGTAGAAAAAATGAAGAAAGCAATCTTAGCTACAAAAGTGGGTATGACACAGATCTTCTCTGAAGACGGTACATTAACCCCCGTAACTGTATTGCAGGCAGGACCTTGTGTGGTAACACAGGTTAAAACTGTTGAAAACGATGGTTATTCAGCAGTTCAGGTAGGTTTTGTTGACAAGAGAGAAAAACTTGTTACCATGCCCCTGAAAGGACATTTTAACAAAGCTGGTGTATCTTTCAAGAGATATATCAAAGAATTCAAGTTTGAAAACGCAGAAGAATACTCCGTAAAAGATGAAATCAAAGCTGAAGTATTTGCTGCTGGCGACAAAGTGGATGCTACCGCAATTTCAAAAGGTAAAGGCTTCCAGGGCGCAATCAAGAGACACGGACAGCACAGAGGTCCTATGGCTCATGGTTCCAAGTTCCATCGTCATGCAGGTTCTAATGGTTCTGCAACTACTCCCGGACGCGTATTCAAGGGCAAAAAGATGCCTGGTCAGATGGGAAATGTAAAAGTTACAGTTCAGAATCTGGAAGTTGTAAGAGTAGACGCAGAAGCTGGTCTGATTTTAGTAAAAGGTTCTGTACCGGGACCTAAGAAAGCATTAGTTACTCTGAAAGAATCTGTTAAATGTAAATAATGCTTTTCAAGAAAGGAGGAACTAACAAATGGCAAATGTAGCTGTTTACAATATGCAGGGCGAAACTGTTGGTACTATCGAACTGAATGATGCTGTTTTCGGCATTGAAGTTAACGAACATGTAGTACATGAAGCAGTTGTTGCTCAGCTTGCTAATAAACGTCAGGGCACACAGAGTGCTAAAACCCGCTCAGAAGTAAGTGGCGGTGGTAGAAAACCCTGGAGACAGAAAGGAACCGGTCATGCAAGACAGGGTTCAACAAGATCTCCTCAGTGGACAGGTGGTGGTGTTGTTTTCGCTCCCAAGCCGAGAGATTACTCCATCAGACTGAACAAGAAAGAAAGAAGACTGGCTCTGAAGTCTGTACTGACTGCTAAGGTTCAGGATTCCAAATTCTTCGTTTTAGATGAACTGACACTGGACGAAGTTAAGACAAAGAAGATGCAGGCAGTTCTGGATGCACTGAATGTTAAAAAGGCAATCATCGTATTACCTGAAAAAGACGAAAAGGTTATCCTTTCCGCAAGAAACATTCCCGGTGTGATCACTGCTCAGGTTAATGCTATTAACACATATGACATCCTGAAGTACGACGCAGTTGTTACTACAAAGGGTGGCGTAGCAAAAATCGAGGAGGTATATGCATAATGGCTGATATCAAATATTATGACGTTATCTTAAAACCCGTTGTAACTGAAAAAGCTACCGGTTTTGAAATGGACGAAGCTAACAAATATACTTTCCTGGTACACGTTGACGCAAACAAGAGCATGATCAAAGAAGCTGTTGAAAAGATGTTCGAAGGTACCAAGGTTGTTAAGGTTAACACAATGAACCTTGATGGAAAGACAAAGAGAAGAGGAAGAGCAGTTGGTAAGACCGCTGCTACAAAGAAAGCAATCGTTACTCTGTCAGCAGACAGCAAGAAGATTGACCTCTACGGTTCTCTGTAAGACCCGGTGAGGCGCTTATACTCCGCAGGGAAAGCCCTCACAACTATATGACATTAATAGAAAAGTCATGATAAATCGAAACATTCACAAGATGTTTACCGAAAGGAGATAAGACAATGGGTATTAAGACATATCGTCCCTATACACCCTCCAGAAGAAACATGACCGGTTCTGATTTCGCTGAAATCACAAAGGCAACTCCCGAGAAATCTCTGGTAGTTTCTTTAAAGAAGAACGCTGGTCGTAATAATCAGGGTAAAATTACTGTAAGACACCACGGTGGTGGAAGCAGAAGAAAATATAGAATTATTGATACAAAGAGATATAAAGATGGTATCGCAGGAAAGGTTGTTTCCGTAGAATACGATCCTAACAGAAGTGCTAATATCGCTCTGATCAGCTACCTTGATGGCGAAAAGAGATATATCATCGCTCCCGAAGGACTTCAGGTAGGCTGGAAAGTTTACAATGGTCCCGAAGCCGAAGCTAAGATCGGTAACTGCTTACCGTTAGAAAATATTCCGATTGGTACTATGGTACACAACATCGAAATGCACCCCGGAAAGGGTGGTCAGCTGGTTCGTGCCGCTGGTACAGCTGCTCAGCTGATGGCTAAAGAAGGCAAGTTCGCAACATTAAGACTTCCTTCAGGCGAGATGAGAATGATTCCCATCGTTTGCAGAGCTACAGTAGGTGTTGTAGGCAATGGTGAACATGCCCTGATCAACATTGGTAAAGCTGGCCGTAAACGTCACATGGGTATCAGACCTACAGTTCGCGGTTCCGTAATGAACCCCAATGACCATCCTCATGGTGGTGGTGAAGGTAAGTGTGGTATCGGTCGTCCTGGTCCCTGTACTCCTTGGGGTAAACCCGCACTTGGCCTGAAGACAAGAAACAAGAAGAAACAGTCTAACAAATACATTGTAAGACGCAGAGACGGCAAATAAAGCTTGACAATTTACTATGAACAAAAACAGCAATAGCATTTTTGTAAATGTAAATTTCATGCTATCTGCTTTTGTTCATTTACTGTTAATGCCTTAAGGCAAATTTTAGGAGGTAACTATGGCACGTTCATTAAAGAAAGGGCCCTTTGCAGACGAGAGCTTATTAAAGAAAGTAGATGCTCTGAACGCAGCAGACAAAAAAGAGGTTGTTAAAACCTGGTCTCGTCGTTCTACAATCTACCCTTCATTCGTAGGACATACATTCGCTGTTCATGATGGCAGAAGACATGTACCGGTATACGTAACAGAAGATATGGTTGGCCACAAGTTAGGTGAATTTGTAGCAACCAGAACTTACAGAGGACATGGTAAAGACGAAAAGAAAACCAGACGTTAGTCTGACTTCAGAAAGGAGGAAACACCATGGCAAAAGGACATAGATCCCAGTATAAAAGAGAGAGAAACGCTGTTAAGGATACAAGACCTAGCGCTAAATTATCCTATGCCAGAGTGCCTGTTCAGAAAGCTTGCTTCGTCTTAGATGCTATCAGAGGCAAAGATGTTGAAACAGCACTTGGTATTTTAAATTATAACCCCAGATATGCTTCATCCGTAATCAAGAAATTACTTGAATCAGCAGTAGCAAACGCTGAAAACAACAACGGTATGAACAGATCCGAACTTTACGTCGCAGAATGCTACGCAAGCAACGGACCGATTATGAAAAGAGTAAGACCCAGAGCACAGGGCAGAGCTTACAGAATCGAAAAGAGATTAAGCCACATCACCGTAGTTCTGGATCAGAGATAATAAGGAGGGCATAATGGGACAGAAAGTTAATCCTCATGGTTTAAGAGTCGGCGTTATCAAAGCTTGGGACTCTAAATGGTATGCAGAGAAAGACTTCGCTGATAATCTTGTAGAAGATTACAAGCTGAGAAAGTTTATTAAGAAAGAATTATATTCCGCAGGCATCTCCAGAATCGAGATCGAAAGAGCTGCAGGCAGAGTAAAATTAATCATATATACAGCAAAGCCTGGTTATGTAATCGGTAAAGGCGGCGCTGAAATCGAAAAGTTAAAAGCAAGAGTTCAGAAGATGACTTCCAGCAAACTTTTCATCGATATTAAAGAAGTTAAGAGACCTGACAGAGATGCTCAGCTGGTTGCTGAAAATATTGCTCAGCAGCTGGAAAACCGTGTATCTTTCAGACGTGCTATGAAATCCACTATGTCCAGAAGTATGAAAGCTGGCGCTCTTGGTATCAAGACAAGCGTTTCCGGTCGTTTAGGTGGTGCTGATATGGCCCGTACAGAATTTTACAGTGAAGGTACTATTCCGTTACAGACACTGAGAGCAGATATTGACTATGGCTTCGCTGAAGCTAACACAACTTACGGTAAAGTTGGTGTTAAGGTTTGGATCTACAAAGGCGAAGTTCTTCCGGTAAAGGCTGGTAAGGAAGGGAGCGATAAATAATGTTAATGCCTAAAAGAGTAAAACGTCGTAAACAGTTCCGTGGCAGCATGGCTGGTAAAGCAACCAGAGGCAATAAGATTAATTACGGCGAATTCGGACTTGTAGCTGCAGAACCCTGCTGGATTACTTCCAGACAGATCGAAGCAGCCCGTATTGCTATGACTCGTTACATCAAACGTGGTGGTAAAGTATGGATTAAGATTTTCCCTGACAAGCCTGTTACTTCCAAACCTGCTGAAACTCGTATGGGTTCCGGTAAAGGTTCACTGGAATATTGGGTAGCTGTTGTTAAACCGGGTCGTGTAATGTTTGAAATCGCAGGCGTTTCCGAAGAAGTTGCAAGAGAAGCTTTACGTCTTGCAATGCATAAACTGCCTGTTAAATGTAAAATCGTTTCCCGTGCGGATTTAGAAGGCGGTGCTGGCAATGAAGAGTAAGAAATATTTAGAAGAATTAAATGTAAAGACTGTTGAAGAGTTACAGGGCGAACTGGTAAGCGCTAAGAAAGAACTGTTCAATTTAAGATTTCAGAACGCTACAGGTCAGCTGGAAAACACAGGAAGAATTAAAGAAGTTAGAAAAAACATCGCTAGAATTCAGACTGTTATCGCTGCCAAGGCTAATGCTTAATTAGTGGAATTCCCATAAGGAGGAACTGTTTTGGAAAGAAATTTAAGAAAAGTTCGTACAGGTAAGGTAGTTAGCAATAAGATGGAAAAGACAATCGTTGTTGCTATCGAAGATCATGTTAAACATCCTCTGTACGGCAAAATCGTTAAAAGAACTTATAAATTAAAAGCACATGATGAAAACAACGACTGCGGTATCGGCGATACTGTAAAGGTTATGGAAACAAGACCGTTATCCAAGGATAAGAGATGGAGACTTGTTGAAATCATCGAAAGAGCAAAATAATCTGTGCAATAGCCGGAAAACGGCTGTACGAAGGAATTTGTTTCTATATGGAACACACGGAAGGGTGTAAAACCTTTCCGTTCACAAAAAATCCTAAATAATATCCCGCAGGATGAATACATTTTGCGGTAAGATCGAAAATCCAAAGATTGGAAAGGAGTTTCAGTCATGATCCAGCAGGAAACCAGACTTAAGGTTGCTGATAACAGCGGAGCAAAAGAACTTCTGTGCATCAGAGTTCTGGGTGGTTCCACAAGAAGATATGCAGCAATCGGTGATGTAATCGTTGCCAGTGTTAAGGATGCTGCTCCCGGCGGTGTTGTTAAAAAAGGCGATGTAGTAAAAGCTGTAGTAGTTCGTACTGTAAACGCAACACGTCGTAAAGACGGTTCATATATTAGATTTGATGAAAATGCAGCAGTTATCATTAAAGATGATAAGACACCTAAAGGAACACGTATTTTCGGACCTGTAGCAAGAGAGTTAAGAGATAAGCAGTTCATGAAGATTGTATCTTTAGCTCCGGAAGTATTATAGGGAGGTGCACACAGTGGCAACTTGCAAAATTAAAAAAGGCGATACAGTTAAAGTAATCGCTGGTAAAGATAAAGATAAAGAAGGTAAGGTTCTGTCCGTAGATGCTAAGAACGGCAAAGTTGTTGTTGAAGGTATCAACATGCTCACAAAGCATACAAAGGCAAGCGCAGCAAACCCTCAGGGCGGAATCGTTAATACAGAAGGACCTGTCGATATTTCTAACGTTATGTACGTTCACAACGGCCAGGCAACAAGAGTAGCTTTCAAGATTGAAGATGGCAAAAAAGTTCGTGTTGCAGTTAAGACCGGCGAAATTATCGGTTAATCAGGGAAAGGAGGTTCTTTGCATTGAGTAGATTAAAAGATACTTATAATAATGAAATCGTTGATGCTATGATCAAAAAGTTCGGTTACAAGAACATCATGGAAGTACCGAAGCTTTCCAAGGTTATCATCAACATGGGTGTAGGTGAAGCTCGTGAAAATGCTAAACTTCTGGACGCTGCAGTAAAGGATATGGAAACTATCTCAGGTCAGAAGGCAGTTAAGACAAGAGCTAAAAAATCAGTAGCAAACTTTAAAATCAGAGAAGGCATGCCGATCGGTTGTAAAGTTACTTTAAGAGGAGAAAAGATGTATGAATTCGTTGATCGTCTGATCAACC
>JAUNPP010000031.1 GCA_030536685.1 Lachnospiraceae bacterium | reverse complement strand
GGTGCAATACAATGCGGGTTGCAAATTCGGGATAATACGATTATACTGGTACAGACGCAATAGAAGATTTTTGGATAAAGGTCGATAAATTATGAATACAAAGATAATTGATTTACAGGTATTAGATAAAGCAGAAATCGATAAGGCATATGCAGAGGCAGGGCAGGTTATCCGGGATGGGGGAATGGTGGCATTTCCGACGGAGACGGTTTACGGGCTTGGCGCTAATGCTCTGGATGCGGAGGCGGCAGCCAGGATCTATGCGGCAAAGGGAAGGCCGTCAGATAATCCGCTGATTGCCCATATTGCGGATGAAAGCCAGCTTGAAGATATTGCGGCGTATATTCCGAAGGCGGCGCGGATTCTGATGAAGGAGTACTGGCCGGGGCCTCTGACGATGGTTTTTAAGAAGAAGGACTGCGTTCCCTACGGGACGACGGGGGGACTTGAAACAGTGGCTGTGCGGATGCCGGATCATCCGGTGGCTGCTCGTCTGATTCGTGAGGCGGGAGTGCCTGTTGCGGCTCCGAGCGCCAATATTTCAGGAAGACCCAGTCCGACAACTGCTGAGAGAACAGCAGAGGATATGGATGGCCGTATTGATATGATTTTAGACGGCGGTTCCTGCAGAATCGGCATTGAATCTACCATCGTGGACATGACGGAGGAAGTTCCGGTGATTTTAAGACCGGGCTTTATTACCCGGGAGATGCTTACCGAACTGCTGGGGGAAGTCAGGATTGACAGAGCGCTTGAAAAGCCGCAGGAAAATTTCCGTCCCAAAGCGCCTGGACAGAAGTATCGCCATTATGCTCCCAAGGCGCCTATGACGCTGGTAGAAGGCGATATGAAGGCGGTTGTGGCTAAGATCAGGGAACTGGCGGCGCTTTCTCTTGCGGAAGGAAAAAAGGCCGGTATCGTGTGTACAGATGAGACCAGAGAGTATTATTCGGATGGAATCATTAAAAGCATGGGAAGCCGGGAAAGCCTGGAAAGTGTTGCGCATAATTTGTATGAGATTTTAAGAGAGTTTGATGAAATCGGCGTGGATGTAATCTACTCGGAAGCTTTTTCGAAAGATGATCTGGGATTTGCCGTTATGAATCGGCTGATGAAGGCGGCCGGACATAAGGAAATCCTGTTATAACAGCAAACAGTTCACAGCGTGGCTGTGAACGTAACAACAGAGTCAGAACTGTGACTGAGAAAGGAGGTGTATATGGGAAAACAATATCGAAAGATTATTCTGGCAGGCGCAGATAATATCTGTGAAAGCATTATGTCGGAAGCAATCTTTAAAAATATAGCAGGAGACCGCCCTCTTGAAATTATTTCAAGAGGTCTGGTAGTGCTATTTCCGGAACCGGTCAATCCCAAGGCGGAGACCGTTCTGAAACAGAACAATCTCCAGCCCTCAAAGCATTACAGTGAAGAACTGACGATTGATGATGTGACAGCGGATACGCTGATTTTGACGATGAAGGAATCTCAGGCGCAGAAGATCATTGCAACGATGGACCCTGACTGTGATATCGCAACATTAAGAGGATTTGTCGGCTATAAGGGAGATCCGGTGACACCCTCGGGAGATGTTGAGAATTATCAGCTGGCATTTGAACATCTGGATCTGCTGGTGAAGGCTGCCGCTCAGATTATATTTGCTCCTATTGACGAGGAGCTGGCGAAGGAGCCGAAGCCTCTTAGTCCGCGTCTTGCGGAAAAGGTGGTAAAGCAGCTTCCGGAAGCTTTGGATGAGCAGGAAGCAGTTCAGGAAGAGGATGAACAGGATACAGCCAGGATGGAGTGTAAGCTTCAGACTGAGAAAAAGCTCGAAGAAGAATACTGGGAAGTCGTGAAAAAGACTGCGGAAAGAGAAGCTGCCAGAGAGGCTGCAAAGGAAGCGGAAGTATCGGAATACAAGCTTTTGTATGAAGAGATTAAAGCCAAAAATAAAAGTGATAACAGAAGCGACGATGCAAAAAATGAAGAAAATGAACAAAATGTAGAAAATGCAGAAAAGGAGAATGAGGAATGATAGCATTTGGTTGTGATCATGGCGGATTTGAGTTGAAAAAGGAGATTTTGGATTATCTGGACAAGGAAGGAATTGCTTATAAGGATTTTGGATGTTTTGACAGAACCTCCTGTGATTATCCGGATATTGCAAAGCCGGTGGCACATGCGGTAGCTTCAGGCGAATGTGAAAAAGGAATTCTGGTGTGCGGAACAGGTATCGGCATTTCCATTGCTGCCAATAAGGTGAAAGGAATCCGTGCGGCTCTGTGCGGCGACTGCTTCAGCGCTCAGGCGACAAGAGAACATAATGATGCCAATATTCTGGCAATGGGGGCACGTGTGACCGGCCCCGGACTGGCTGTAAAAATTGTAGACACCTTCCTTCATACGGATTTTTCCGGTGATGAAAGACACATGAGAAGAATCGCCAAGATCGAAGACTAATTCGGAGCAGGACAGAAAGATGGAGATGAAACCGGTTTCCGATGTGAAAAGATCGGCAAAAAGAACAGATTATATATCCTGGGATGAGTATTTTATGGGGGTTGCTTTTCTGGCTGCACAGCGTTCCAAGGACCCCAATACGCAGGTGGGCGCATGTATCGTAAGCGAGTCCAACAAGATATTATCTATGGGCTACAACGGTTTTCCGATGGGCTGCTCGGATGATGAGTTTCCCTGGGAAAGGGAAGGCGCGCCTTATGATAATAAGTATTTTTACACAACTCACAGCGAACTCAATGCTATCTTGAATTACCGTGGGGGAAGTCTTGAGGGAAGCAGATTGTATGTTACGCTCTTTCCGTGCAATGAATGTGCGAAGGCGATTATTCAGGCGGGAATCAAGACCGTTGTGTATAGCAGTGACAAATATGGAGATACTCCTTCTGTAAAAGCTTCCCGAAGGATGTTTCAGGCGGCTGGTGTAAATTATTACAAATATCACAAAACCGGCCGGAAAATCATGATAGAGTTATAAAAATTATTGTATAAAGCATTTTTGCTTTGTGATGGTGTAACAATAAGTATGTGAAAGTTTGAACTATCTTATAAAAAAAAGCGCTGATATATGTTGAAATCGTATAATCATAACGAAAAAAAGATTTTGAGATAGACAAAAGATTGAAAAATGATATAATAAAAACAGTTGTTACCCTGTAATATGATTAAAAAAGTAAAAAAGTTTTAATCTGGTTTTGGCTAATATTACGAGATGACAGTGGGGAATGGACATCGTCGCAACTACTGATATGTTGCTTTTGCTGAAATATGGTAATTATGGAAACTGATTTTACCGTGCTGCAGCGAAGCGGATGTATATTATTGAACAAAGGAGGCACGTTTCTTATGAAAAAACGTACACTTGCCAGATGTCTGACGATGATTACACAGGTGAGCCTGACGCTTCTGTCACCAATTATTCTCTGTACGGCAATCGGCGTGTGGCTTGACAATCATTTTGGCTGGTCTACAACCGTGGTCCTCCTGATTCTGGGAATCCTTTCAGGCGGAAGAAGTGCTTATGTACTTGTTTTGAAGATGTTAAAGGAAGTGGAAAAGGAGAGCACGTATGACAGGTAGCAGTGCTTTGCGTGAGGATTCGAAGAGAATTTTGCTGGAAATCTGTGCCGGTATTGCATTGTACAGTATTCTGGGGGAACTGATTATTTTCCTTTTACCTCTGGAAACAGTGTCGGCTGCGCTTGCGTTCCTTCTGGGAACGGCTCTGAGCGCAGGCTCCATGGTCCATATCACGTATGTGACCGAGCTGGTTTTGGATATGAACAGCCAGAAGGAGGCACAGAAGTATACGGTAAGCAGATATCTGCTTAGAATGGCTGTGATAACCGCAGTTATTCTTCTGGTATATTTTACAAAGTATTTAAATATGGCAGCGCTTTTTATCGGTTTATTAGGTATTAAAGCGGGGGCATATTTACAGCCGTTTATGAATCGTTTCCTGGAATGTTTTATGAAGCGGCAATTAAAAAAAGAGGGGGGTGAGTAACATAGGAACAATATTATATGGAACAGAAGATGTGGATTTTATGATTCACGGGCTGGTATCTTATGAAGTAGGTGGACAGCAGCTGTGGATTACGACAACACATGTCAGCCAGCTGATCGTAACAATTTTTCTGATTGTACTGGCATTTGCTGTGCGGAAACGTTTTAAGAACGCGGAAGAAGTACCAGGAGTTTTTCAGTGTCTCTGCGAAACGGTTGTTGGAATGCTTGACAAGATGGTAATAGACAATATGGGCAAAAAAGGCAGAAAATATGCCAATTATATTATTACATTGTTTATTTTTATTCTGGTCAGCAATATTTCGGGAATCTTCGGTCTGCGTTCACCGACAGCAGATTATGGTGTTACATTGATGCTTGCGCTGATAACATTTGTAATGATTCATTACAATGGTATTCGTTATCAGAAAGGCGATTACTGGAAAGGATATCTGGATCCGTTCTTTGTATTCCTGCCGGTAAATATTATCAGTGAACTGGCAACACCTATTTCCATGTCATTGCGTCTTTTTGCGAATCTGCTTTCAGGTACAATTATCCTTGCACTCTGGTACGGTATGCTGCCGTTCTTTATGAAAATCGGTATTCCGTCAGCGCTGCATGTTTATTTTGACCTGTTTTCAGGGGCTATTCAGACGTACGTATTCTGTATGCTGACGATGATCTTTGTATCTCAGAAATTTGCAGAAGATTAATACGCCGGAAAAAGACCGGCAGGCAGCAAAAGCTGCGGAGAGCGGAAGGCTCTCTTAAAATTCATTGAGAATTATGCAGTGATGCATAAAATTTAGGAGGAATTGAATATGAATATCAGTGGACAGGATTTAATTTATGCATGTTCAGCAATTGGTTCAGGTCTGGCTTTGATTGCCGGTGTTGGTCCTGGTATTGGACAGGGTTACGCAGCAGGTCAGGCTGCAGCAGCAGTAGGTAGAAATCCCGGAGCAAAGGGTGACATTACACAGACCATGTTATTAGGACAGGCGGTAGCAGAAACAACAGGTCTTTATGGTTTAGCTGTTGCTATTATCTTAATGTTCGTAAAACCTTTCAACTAAAAATTACAGGAATCTGATTGTCAGATCTGTAATCAGAAATAAGGAAAGGAGGGACATAACATGGATGTTACGCGATTATTCGGACTGGATCTACAGACGTTAGCGGATGCTTTTTTTACCGGTATTAATATATTCATTCTGTTTTTGGCTTTTGGCTATCTTTGCATTGATATGATTCGTGATTTTATCAGGAAAAGACAGGATAAGATCAAAGGAGAACTGGATTTTGCGGCATCAGAAAAGCAGGATGCAATCGCTTTAAAAGAAGAATATGATGCAAAGCTGAGAAACGTAAATCTGGAAGCTAATGAAATTCTGGATGAGGCACGTAAGAAGGCGCTGAAAAAGGAAGCTGAAATCATCGATCAGGCAAAACAGGAAGCCGCAAGGATTCTTGCACGTGCTGAGAATGAAATCGAGCTGGAGAAGAAGAAAGCGCTGGAGGATGTAAAACAGGAAATGATTTCCATTGCATCTTTAATGGCTGCCAAGGTTGTCAGTGCTAATATTGATACAGCAATTCAGGATTCAATGGTGGACGAAACCCTTAAAGAGATAGGTGAGAATACATGGCTAAGCTAATATCAAAAACATATGGTGATGCGCTTTTTGATATTGCTGTTGAAAAGGGAAAAACCGATGTGTTCTTTGAGGAAGTAAAGGGTTTGAAACAGGTTCTCACAGAGAATCCGGAACTTTTAAAGTTCCTCGGACATCCGGATATTGAATTGTCAGAAAAGATATCGGTAGTGGAAAATGTTTTCCATGGACGAACGGCAGATGAAGTGGTTGGTTTGCTGCGCATTGTCGTGACAAAGGGCCGTTCATCTGAACTGATGAATATTCTGGATTATTTTATTGCAAAGACCAAGGAATTCAAAAAGATTGGTATTGCCAGTGTCGTTTCTGCAGCAGAGCTTTCTGATATGCAGAAGAGTAAAATTGTAGAGAAACTGCTGTCCTCTACGTCTTATAAAGAATTTGAAATGAGCTACGGCGTTGATCCGAGTTTGATTGGCGGAATCGTGATCCGCATCGGTGATCGTGTAGTAGATGGCAGTGTCAGAAATAAGATTGCAACTCTGAAAAAGGAATTAAGCGGTATTCAGCTTGCCTGATTTTCAGAAGGATTGTTCTGATAAATAGTATGAAAGAAGGTGCGAAAACCCCATGAATTTAAGACCGGAAGAAATCAGCTCTGTTATTAAAGAACAGATTGGCAGATATGCTTCGAAACTGGAAGTATCCGATGTGGGTACCGTTATTACGGTTGGCGATGGTATCGCACGTGTTTATGGACTTGAAAAAGCAATGCAGGGCGAACTTCTCGAGTTCCCCGGTGATGTATATGGCATGGTATTAAACCTGGAAGAAGATAACGTTGGTGTTGTTCTCCTGGGCAGCGCTAATAATATCAACGAAGGTGATACCGTTAAGACAACAGGCCGTGTAGTAGAAGTTCCTGTTGGCGATGCTATGATGGGTCGTGTAGTAAATCCTCTGGGTCAGCCCATTGATGGCAAAGGACCGATCATCACCGATAAGTACCGTGCAATTGAACGTGTTGCACCGGGCGTTATTTCAAGAAAATCTGTAGATACGCCGTTACAGACCGGTATCAAAGCTATTGATGCGATGGTTCCCATTGGACGCGGACAGCGAGAATTAATTATCGGTGACCGTCAGACTGGTAAGACAGCTATCGCAATTGATACAATTATCAATCAGAAGGGTAAAAACTGTAAGTGTATTTATGTCGCAATTGGACAGAAAGCTTCTACAGTAGCAACTCTGGTTAATACATTAAATGAATATGGTGCAATGGATTATACAACGGTTGTTGCTTCAACAGCCAGCGAACTTGCACCGTTACAGTACATCGCTCCTTATGCCGGCGTAACGATCGGTGAAGAGTGGATGGAAAAGGGAGAGGACGTTCTGGTTATCTATGATGACCTGTCAAAGCATGCGACGGCATATCGTACACTCTCCTTGCTTCTGAGAAGACCGCCGGGACGTGAAGCATACCCTGGTGACGTTTTCTACCTGCACTCAAGACTGTTAGAGCGTGCAGCCCGTCTTTCCGATAAACTGGGCGGCGGTTCTATCACAGCTCTGCCTATTATTGAAACTCAGGCCGGTGACGTTTCTGCGTACATTCCGACTAACGTAATTTCCATTACAGATGGTCAGATTTATCTGGAAACAGAAATGTTTAACTCCGGTTTCCGTCCGGCAATCAATGCTGGTCTGTCCGTATCACGAGTTGGTGGTTCTGCACAGATCAAAGCGATGAAGAAGATTGCAGGTCCTATTCGTATTGACCTTGCTCAGTATCGTGAGCTTGCTTCCTTTGCACAGTTCGGTTCCGATCTGGATGCAGATACAAAAGAGAAGCTGGATCAGGGTGCCCGGGTTAAGGAAATCTTAAAACAGCCTCAGTATTCACCTCTGGAAGTTGAATATCAGGTTATCATCATCTATGCGGCAACACAGAAATATCTGCTGGATGTAGCGGTAGAAGATGTATTAAGATTTGAAAAGGAACTGTTCGAGTTCGTGGACACCAAATATCCGGAACTTCCGGAAGGAATCCGTAAGGAAAAGGCACTTACTCCTGAAATCGAGACACTTTTGGTTAAAGTCATTAAAGAATTTAAGGCTGAATTCAAATAATAACAGGAAGCAGGTGATCTTATGGCCACAATGAGAGAAATCAAGCGGAGAAAATCGAGTATTCAGAGTACGCAGCAGATTACAAAAGCCATGAAGGTCGTTTCTTCAGCGAAACTGCAGAAGGCAAAGTATAAGGCTGAAAGTACAAAAGCATATTTTAATTATATGTATGAAACCGTTTCTTCGATGCTGGCTAAATCGGGAACGATTGATCATCCGTACCTCAAAGCAGGACAGTCAGAGAAGAAGGCTGTAATTGCCATCACCTCTAACAGAGGTCTGGCAGGCGGCTATAATTCTAATATTGTAAAGCTGATTACCGGAGGCGATTTTAAGAAAGAAGATGTCAGTGTTTATACGATCGGTCGTAAAGGCCGTGAGGGACTGACAGCGAAGGGCTATGAAATTGCAGGTGATTATTCAGACGCAATCGAAGCACCTTTATATCAGGATGCGGTGGATGTTGGTCAGGCAGTACTTGATCGGTTTGCCGCCGGAGAAATTGGAGAAATTTATCTGGCGTATACCGTATTTAAAAATACTGTAGTCCATATCCCGAAGCTGATCAAGCTTTTGCCGGTGGAGATTGAAATCGGTGAGGGCGCAGAAAAAGCCGTTGATGATAAAGTGCTGATGAACTATGAACCTTCAGAAGAAGAAGCTCTGGATGCCATTATTCCGAAGTATATCTACAGTCTTATCTATGGCGCTATGAACGAAGCGGTTGCTTCCGAGAACGGCGCGCGTATGCAGGCTATGGATAACGCAACCAGCAATGCAGAGGCTATGATCGATTCCCTGTCCCTGTTATACAACAGAGCAAGACAGTCCTCGATTACCCAGGAATTAACAGAAATTATCGCAGGTGCAGACGCCGTAGGCTGATGTACCGTTAAAAGGCAGCAAAACCGCCGTATGGGAGAGAAAAGTTTTCCACAGGAGAAGACCGCTTGAAAAAAGATTTTATGCGACGGTATGCTGCGGTAAAATTGTATAAAGGAGTTTAGATTATGGCAGAGAAAAATATCGGCAAGATTACGCAGATTATCGGCGCCGTATTGGATATCAAGTTCAATACCGGCTGTCTGCCGGAAATCAACGATGCCATCAAAGTTCCGCTGAAAGATGGATCTGAACTGACTGTAGAAGTTGCTCAGCATTTGGGTGATGATACAGTAAGATGTGTATCCATGGGACCTACAGATGGTCTGGTTCGTGGTATGGAGGCAGTTTCCACTGGTGCTCCCATCACGATTCCCGTTGGTGAGAATACATTAGGACGTATCTTTAACGTCCTCGGCCAGCCAATTGATGAAAAGCCAGCTCCTGAAGCGACAGAGTATTTACCGATTCACAGACCTGCTCCTACATTTGAAGAGCAGGCAACTTCCACAGAAATGCTGGAAACCGGTATCAAAGTAGTAGACCTGCTTTGCCCTTATCAGAAGGGTGGTAAGATTGGTCTGTTCGGTGGTGCTGGTGTAGGTAAAACCGTATTAATTCAGGAACTGATCCACAATATTGCAACAGAGCACGGCGGCTACTCTGTATTTACAGGCGTAGGTGAACGTACTCGTGAAGGTAACGACCTTTACTATGAAATGTCAGATTCAGGCGTTATCAACAAAACAACCATGGTTTTCGGTCAGATGAACGAGCCTCCGGGAGCACGTATGAGAGTTGGTCTTACAGGACTGACTATGGCAGAGTACTTCCGTGATAAGGGTGGTAAGGACGTACTGTTATTCATTGACAATATTTTCCGTTTTACTCAGGCTGGTTCTGAGGTATCCGCTCTGCTTGGACGTATGCCTTCCGCAGTAGGTTACCAGCCTACTCTGCAGACAGAAATGGGCGCTCTTCAGGAACGTATTACTTCTACAAGAAACGGCTCCATTACTTCTGTACAGGCTGTATACGTACCTGCCGATGACCTTACTGACCCTGCTCCGGCAACTACTTTCGCACATCTGGATGCGACAACAGTATTATCACGTTCCATCGTAGAACTTGGTATTTATCCGGCTGTAGATCCTCTGGGTTCCACATCCAGAATTCTGGATCCCAGAATTGTAGGTGAAGAACACTTCAAGGTTGCCCGTGGTGTACAGGAAATTCTGCAGAGATACAACGAACTGCAGGATATTATCGCAATTCTTGGTATGGATGAACTTTCAGAAGAAGAAAAAGTTATCGTAGCAAGAGCAAGAAAGATTCAGAGATTCCTTTCTCAGCCTTTCTCAGTAGCAGAACAGTTTACCGGTCTGCCCGGACGTTACGTACCGATTACTGAAACAATTCAGGGCTTCAGTGAAATTCTGGCTGGTAAATACGACGATATTCCTGAAAGCTGCTTCCTGAATGCAGGTAACATTGATGACGTTATTGCCCGTACTAAAAAGTAAGGGGGTATAACGGATGGCAGATATGTTTAAAGTAAAAGTCATCACACCGGACCGCGTATTCTATGAAGGCGATGTAAGCATGGTGGAATTAAAAACAACAGAGGGTGATATCGGTGTCTATAGAAATCATATTCCTCTGACATGTATTATAGCACCCGGCGTACTGAACCTTTACGAGGCTGATGGTGTGAAAAAGGCCGCATTGCATACCGGTTTTGTAGAAATCCTTCAGGAGGAGGTAACAATCCTGGCTGAAGTTGCAGAATGGCCGGAGGAAATCGATAGAAATCGTGCGGAAGAAGCGCGGATTCGTGCGGAAAGAAGACTTTCCGGCAAAGGCAGGGAAGGCTCTATTGATGTAGCAAGAGCAGAGCTTGCACTTAATAAAGCGCTTCTGAGACTGAAACTCAGTCAAAAATAGAAAAATTAATAGTGTTGAGCCGGTTTGGAAACCGGTTCGATGCAGGGTGCTGGTCTGCCTGATGCAGATTGGCACTCTTTTTTTTACTTTCCTATTGTTTTCGCATAAATACATATGTTAAAATAGTACGAACAAACTGATAGCAAAATGAAGATGGAAAAAAGGAGAGTCATGAAACAGATACGGTTAAAAGCTATGGCCAAGATTAATCTGGGCCTGGATGTGGTTAGAAAAAGAGAAGATGGCTATCATGAGGTCAGGATGATTATGCAGACGGTTAATCTCTATGATAAGCTGTTTATTTCCGCAAGTCCTGAGCCGGGAATCCGTTTGAAGACAAATCTTGGTTTTCTTCCGGTTAATGAAGATAATCTGATCTATAAGGCAGCAAAACTTTTAATAGATGAGTTCGAGATAAAAGATGGCGTAGAAATCCAGCTGCAGAAGTTTATACCGGTAGCAGCGGGAATGGCAGGCGGCAGCACAGATGCCGCTACAACACTGATTGGCATGAATAAACTCTTTGACCTTGGGCTTTCACGCAGACAGCTGATGGAACGGGGAGTTAAACTGGGAGCGGATGTTCCGTATTGCGTAACCGGCGGAACTGCTTTATCAGAAGGAATCGGAGAAATCCTGACGCGCCTTCCTGATGTTCCGAGAGGATATGTGCTGGTTGCCAAGCCGGGAGTGAATGTTTCTACTAAATTTGTATATGGTAATCTTAAACTGGATCAGATCGGGAAGCATCCCGATATCGACGCCCAGATGGAAGCAATCCGCAGACAGGATTTTCACGAGATGGCAGACCTGATGGGAAACGTACTGGAAACCGTTACAATTCCGGCACATCCTGTGATTGCGCAAATTAAAGATCTTATGATAAAAGAAGGCGCGGCGAATGCGATGATGAGCGGCAGCGGCCCTACTGTATTTGGCCTGTATTCCAATCACAGACAGGCGGAAGCTGCATGTGAGTGCCTGAGAGAATCCGGACTTGCCAAGATGGTATTTTTAACTACATTTATTGGACAGAATCCTTATGTGTAAGGAGCAGATGTCAGAAATATCAGAATTGTCGATACTGTCAGGACTGTCAGAGGCTGTTGAAGCTGTCAGAAGTGTCGGAATCATCAGAATCATCAGAATATAGAATGATGTACTGGTGTATTGTCTGCCTGATATCCGCAGGATCACGCAGGAGATTCGTTTGTCTGATCATCGTCAGCGCACCGGCTTTGAGTATATGAAATTAAGGGGATGGTAGTATGGTAGAAGATCTGCAGCTCGTTATGGAAGATAACATCCCGCTTCGGGATGCGGTGTTTGAAACACTTAGAGAAGCAATTTTAAAAGGAGTTCTTTCTCCGGGACAGCATTTAATGGAGATGCAGCTGGCATATCAGCTGGGAGTCAGCCGGACTCCGGTCAGAGAGGCAATCCGAATGCTGGAGCTGGAAGGACTTGTGGTTATGGTTCCCCGCAAAGGGGCGCGGGTGGCCGCTATTTCAGAAAAAACACTGTGCGATGTTCTGGAGGTTCGGCGGGCTCTGGAGGAATTAAGCGTGCGTTTGGCATGCACAAGGATAGAACGAAAGGATCTGGAAAAACTGGATGCAATCAATCAGGAGTTTATCCGCGCCTGTCAGAGCGATGATGTTGTACGGATCGCACGGATTGATGAGCAGTTTCATGGAGTAATCTATGAGGCTGCGGATAATGCAAAATTACTGCAGCTTTTAAGTCAGATGCAGAACCAGATGTATCGCTATCGAATTGAATATATTAAGATGAAAGAGCGCAGACAGATTCTGGTGGAGGAGCATAAAAAGATTATCCACGCTCTTGCGAGAAAGGATGACGATGCGGCAACAGAAGCAACCCGCATGCATATTTCCCATCAGGAACAGTATGTGATGTCTGTAATTCAGAAAAACCGCTGATGAACATTCTTTTCACAGAAGGCGCCGATGATCTCCGCGATGCGGAAGCGGAACGTAACGCCCTCTTTCAGAGAACTGTAGTCGCCTTCTGAAAGGCTCTGCTTGAGACGTTCGCTGGCTTCTTTTGAGAATCCGGCGGTCGACTCGTCTGTAAAGCACAGAGAGGGATAGAGAACACACCACCAGTTTTTCCCCTGTCCGTTCCCCAGTGTGATCAGAAGCGTCTGATAATTTCCGGGAGGAAATGTGAGGCTTCCATAGGTTCGTATCGGGAAAAAGCTGGTCTGCAGGGAGATTCTGCATCTGGTATCAGAGGTACCGGTTAGAGAAAGCAGGATATCCTCTGCCTGGGTGCGGATAAAATCCATGTGGGTTCTGATCCAGCTCAGCGCAGTCTCTTTGTCAGCACAATCATCAAGATAGGGCTTTAAAGCGCTGCACATACGGGATTTGAAGGCAAGCTTAAGCTCCTGGTCTTCTTTGGAGTTGCTGTTTGCGATAACGCGAAAACGCAGAACTGAATCTGAGATAGAGGCGCTTCGCGCATATACGGCATTTGCCTGTAAAAATGACGCATGAATCAGAAGCAGGCAGAAAAGCAGTAAGATCAGTACACGATTGGCAGATAAATATTTTTTATAAAAATGAAACATCAAAACCCTCCTTTGAGGAAATCCGGGAACCAAAAAATCCCGATTCCGTCCATGTCTTGATTATGGACGGAATCGGGATTTTTTAATCAAAAGATTAAAGCAGCATACTGCTTAATTTTTTTTCTTTTTCAGGCTGCGGAGCTTTTTCAGCACAGATTTGGCCATGGGCATTGCGTTCTCGATGAAGCGGTAAGCCATGGGGCGGAATACGTAACGGTATTCACCAACGAACTCTGTAAATTCTGCATTAAATCCACTCTTGAAGCGGTATAACCCGTAAAGGTGATTATTTTCGCTTCTGTCACCTGAAATGCCACGGAAATCATAGATACGGCACTTATTTTCTACGGCCCAGCGGATCATCTCCCACTGAAGCAGGTAGTTGGGCATCAGATTTCTGTGCTGATTGGAGGAAGCGCCGTACATGTACCATACTTTATCGTATACATGGCAGGCAATTGTACCGGCAATCGCTTCACCTTCCTCGTTGTAAGCCATATACAGACGGCACATATCACCCAGATTGTCCAGCATGTCAGCAAAATACTGAGCAGGGCGGATCATAAACTGATCTCTTGCACCGGTCTCCACCATGATTCTGTAGAAGTCAGGAACCGCTTCTTTTCCACAGATTTTAACGGTAACCTTTTTCTTCTTTGCCAGACGGATGTTGTAGCGGGTTTTGGGCTTGAACATGGCCAGAACCTCATCCTCGGTTTTGCCCTCGATGTGCAGCATCATAACGTACTGCGGCTGGATATTTTCGAAGTTCAGGGCCTTGGGGGCAAGGATAAAGCCCAGATCTTCCATATGTTTCATAAATGTGGTTTCTGCAAATGTAACATCCGGGTCGAGCTTCAGCACGTAGCAGCGGAACTGTTTTGCCAGCTCCTTTGCACCGTTTAATAATTCACTGAGAACTTCTTTATCGTTGATATCGCAGACGGGGCCGCGGGCTGCATACATTAATGAGAAGGGAGTAGCCGGAATTTTACGAATCAGCACGGACATAGCACCTTTTATCTCTCCTGCTTTATTCCGGACAAGGATGGCGCGGAATGTCCAAAAAGGCTTCTGCTTGCTCCAGGCATAAGTCTGAAGAAGATCTCCTTTGGGATGTGTGGTTACAAATGCCTCAAATTCCTCATGGTTCTCGGGACCTACAATTTCGTACATGATAATTACTCCTTTATAATGTCTTTTGAAATAGAAGGATGTACAAATAACGGATTGACATTAAATTGTACAATGTCACCTTCGGCAAAAGGGGTGTCCGTCAGATCAATCATGACGTGTGCTACGCCGCTGCGTCCTATGTAGGGAACACGGGCCTTTTTGCCGTTATGTTTACCGGTTACCAGAACAGTTTTCTGATAACGCTTTTTTAACAGTTTAACTGCGATTAAATGAATGATGCCGTGAATAAGCGGTTCCGGGTTATCTGCATAACCAAGCATGATGCCGTCGCCGTGTCCGGCGCGGATCAGCCCCAGACGGGAATCACGGTTTAAAACTGCGCAGGCCTGATAGCCTACGGTACTGCCTTTTGGAAGCTCAGCCACCAGGCAGACGGGGGCTTCCAGCCACACCGCATTCTTCAGGCGGGCACCGCCGCGCGCGCACTTGCCAAGAATCGCGGAACCGCAGCGGACAGCTTCAAGTCCCAGCGTCCCAAGAGACATAGTGGCAGCGGAATTGCAGATATGGCGGATGCCGGGATCGATTCCCTGTTTTTTCAGCGCTTCGCAGGCTGAAAGAAGACGGCTCTGCTGTCTGCGGGCTTCTTTCTCATAGCCAGCGGGTTTTCCGCTCAGATGGCTGTAGCAGCCTTCAATCTTCAAAAAGGAAGGCAGAGCAGAAAGATTGGGAAGCTGGTTCCAGAGGAATCCATAGCGTCCCATACCCGTTTCAATGGCCAGATGAACCCGGGGCGTAAGTCCCGTTTCCTCTGAAAGCTTTTTCAGCAGAGTGGCCTGTTTCATGCTTCCAAGCATAAAAATAATATTGTTCTGCAGCAGTCTGAGTGCTTCATCCCTGTCAAATGAGGGAGACATCAGCAGAATATCTGCATCACAGCCGAAACGCCGCAGCGCGAATGCTTCTTCTGCATTGGTTACGGCAAAAAAGTCAATGTTAAGTTTCTTCAGAATCGTATATTCACGTTCCAGTCCCATGCCGTATCCATTTTCCTTGATAACGGCGATCAGTTGTGCATTTCCAATCTTTTCGCGGATGACCTGAACGTTGTGTGCCATAGCACCCGCATCGATCTTCATAACGGTTTGTTTCTGAAAAACCAAATTTCCATCAGAGTTCATGTAGTTATGTCCTGACTTTCTAAATGTAAATAATAGGATATCATAATTAGGATATCATAGTATAGTAACTGCAAAAAATGCAGAGCTGCTGTTCACAACGGAGGTGAACATAACAAAAAGTGCACCGGCACATGAAGCGCCGCCTGCGCTACCATGATTATATAGGCTCTTTCTGACTTTTGCAAGGTTTTGGAGCTTTCTTTTTTGCCTGATTCCCCTGCTGGGGCTTGAATTATACCGCAAATATGTGTAAAATGGGATAGATTCGATAAGGAGGGTCATAAAATCATGGATAAGAAATGTGTTGCGGTTATTTTTGGCGGATGTTCTTCAGAGCATGAAGTATCCTGCGTTTCCGTGCAGACGATCATTCGTTCAATGGATAAAGATAAATATGATATTTTAATGATAGGTATTACAAAAGACGGCAGTTGGCTGAAGACAGAATCTGTAGAGGATATTGCTTCCGGCGCATGGCGTGAAAGCAAGGTAAAGGCTTCTGTTCTGCCCGACCGCAGTATTCACGGCGTAATGCTTTATGAGGAGGGAAAGGTTCCTTCTTTTGTAAGAGTAGACGTTGCATTCCCGGTGCTTCACGGTCTGAACGGTGAGGACGGTACGATCCAGGGCTTATTTGAGCTGGCAGGCATTCCCTATGTAGGATGCGGAATTCTGGCAAGCGCAGCTTCCATGGATAAATTTTATACCAAGATCATTGCAGATCGGACGGGCGTGCGTCAGGCAGCGTATACTCCTGTTCTGGGAGAAGAGCTGGAAGCAGATGTGGAAGCGGTGCTTGACAGGGTAGAAGCAGAACGGACTTATCCGGTATTTGTAAAGCCTTCCCGCGCCGGTTCATCCTGCGGTGTGTCAAAAGCAGAAGACAGAGCCGGATTAAAGGAAGCTCTTTTGCTCGCTGCAAAGCATGACCGCAAGATTTTAGTAGAAGAAACAATTATCGGCCGTGAAGTTGAATGTGCGGTTCTTGGAGCATATGATCCCAAGGCAAGCGGTATCGGTGAAGTTCTGGCAGGAGAAGCTTTCTATACATATGAAGCAAAATACAGCAATCCCGAGTCACAGACCGTTATCGACCCTGAGATGCCCGAAGAAACAGTAGAAACGATCCGCAGATATGCGGTAGAGATCTTTAAAGCATTGGACTGCTTTGGCCTGTCACGTGTGGATTTCTTCGTATGTGAAGATCAGACGGTAGTATTTAACGAGATCAATACGCTGCCCGGATTTACCTCGATCAGCATGTATCCGATGCTCTGGGAAGCAAGAGGAATTGAAAAAACAAAACTGGTCGATACATTGATTGCCATGGCATTCGACCGCTAAATGGAGAAATAATAAAAGACAGAGATAAGAATGAAAAAAGATGTATTACTGACTATAAAAGGCAGACACAAAGAGCGAGGCGGAGACTGGGAAGGGCTGGAAGTGATGACCACAGGTGTCCAGTATGAAAAAAACGGTTCCATTTATCTGGTTTATGACGAGATTATGGGAGAGGAAGACAGCGATGTCAGCCACAACCGGATTAAAATAGAACAGGAGCCGCTTACCGTAACGATGACAAAAAGCGGCGCTGTCGTAAGTGTCATGTCATTTGGAGAAAATATTAAAGAAAATTCCAATTATGAAACACCTTTTGGAAGCTTCACGCTGGGAGTAGACACCAGAGAGATTTCTTTCATTAATAATGAAGAAGAACTCCGTCTTCAGATCCGTTACAGCCTGGAGATGAATTATGAGTATCTTTCCGAAAGTGATATCTGTATCGAAGCAAAACCCTGTGAGACGGCAGTTCTGTGAAATGGAAGTTCTGCGAAACGGCAGTTCTGTGAAAGCTCCATTACAGTAATATCCTGTTCGGGGACGCGCTCTCGCTCGGATCGAACGCAGCGGAACTAAACTCTCGAACTGTCTTTCAGACAGCCCGATCGTTAAGTACCGGCGTTCTCTATGGTCCCTTTCACAGGATATTACTGTAATTTCGCCGCTGCAGTTTTGTAATACTACAGCTTTGTGAGACAGCAGCTCTGCGAGACAACAGGAGAATATGGAAAAAGCCCCTGCGAAATTATCGCAGGGGCTTTTAAGCAGTGCGCCCGACGGCGCACGTTTCATTTAAATGGAATTATGCGTTTTTTCTGAATCTTGCGAAAAATCCCTTCTTCTTTTCGGGAGTCAGAAGAGAACCGCGGACTGCTTTTACATGGGTGATGTAAATGCCGCTGACGGTTGCTTTCAGCTCTGTCTTCAGAGGAATCAGATCAAAGATCTTGTCTTCGCACATCATGGTCATGATTCTGGGACCGACTTTTACCTTAACAACAGGAACCTTGGAGCGCTTCAGATACCAGGGTGTCTGTTCCAGAACCTGTTTGGGAAGGCCGGTTGCTTCTTTGATACGCATCCGCTTTTTGTCAACAACCATCAGACTGATCGTCTGAGCCATAGAATCCATCAGGGCCTGCTGTTCGGTCTGTTTCTTTTCGAGTTTCTTACCCACGAAATATAATACAGCTAAAATAACAGCTGTGATAACCAAAATTACAATCAGAGTAACTAAGAATGGGTTCATAGAGAATATCCTCCTTTTACAATCACATACGTTTTTACATTATAACATTTATAGACATTCCTTGCAATAAAAAAGACGGTAAAAATACAAAAAATATGAAAAAATTAGTTGACATAATATTCCGGGAATGATATAGTGTAAGATGCGTTATTGAAAATGGTAAAATGCCCTTTCGGGGCTTTGATTTAGAATTAGGGGTGAAAGATCAATGGAGAAAAACAGAATACGACCGGTCAAATCCGGTAAAAGCATTCGAATGAGTTATTCCAGAAAAAAAGACGTCATCAAGATGCCGAATCTGATTGAAATTCAGCGCAATTCCTATCAGTGGTTTCTTACTGAAGGTCTGAAAGAAGTTCTGGATGATATCTCACCCATTTCAGATTTCAGCGGCAACATGAATCTGGAATTTGTAGATTTTGTTCTTCGTACAGACAATATCAAGTATACCATCGAGGAATGCAAGGAAAGAGATGCAACCTATGCAGCACCTTTATGGGTAACCGTGCGTTTGAAGGCAGCTACGGAAGAGGGCGAGATTAAAGAACATACTCATGAAGTCTATATGGGTGAACTCCCGCTTATGACTGACACAGGTTCTTTTGTAATTAATGGTGCTGAGCGTGTTATCGTAAGCCAGCTCGTCCGTTCTCCTGGTATCTATTATGGTATGACTCATGATAAGCTGGGAAGCAATGAACTGTACTCCTGTACTGTAATCCCTAACAGAGGTGCATGGCTGGAATATGAAACAGATGTCAATGACATTTTCTATGTTCGTGTAGACAGAACCAGAAAAGTTCCCGTAACAGTTCTGATTCGTTCTCTGCTTGGTGAAGGACATGCCAGTGATGAAGACATCTACGAACTGTTCGGCCATGAACTGAAAATCGAGAAAAGTATCGAAAAAGAGCCTGCCAGAAAAGATGAACACGGCAATGAAATCAGAGATTACAGAAGCGGTATTCTGGAGCTGTACAAAAAGATCCGTCCCGGCGAACCGCCGTATGTGGAGAATGCAGCCAGCCTGATCGAAGGCATGTTCTTCGATTCCAGAAGATATGATCTTGCAAAGGTAGGACGTTATAAATTTAATAAAAAACTGCATCTGAAGAACAGAATTACAGGACGTACTCTGGCAGAAGATGCGGTATCACCTGTAACCGGTGAAATTATTGCAGAAGCAGGAACATGCGTAAGCAAAGAACTTGCAACTGAGATTCAGAACAGCGCAGTTCCCTACGTTATGATTCAGGCAGAAGATAAGAACGTAAAGGTTCTTTCCAACCTGATGGTAGATCTGAAGTACCATGTAGACTGCGATCCTGAAGAACTGGGCGTTACAGAAGATGTATTCTGGCCTGTACTGAAGGATCTGATGGAAGAGTATACAGATAAGGAAGATCTGCTTGCTGCAATCCGCAGAAATGTATGTGAACTGATTCCGAAGCATATTACCAGAGATGATATTTTTGCTTCCATCAATTACAACATCCATCTGCAGTACGGTATCGGCAATACCGATGATATCGACCACCTGGGCAACAGAAGAATCCGTGCGGTTGGCGAACTGCTTCAGAACCAGTACCGTATCGGTCTGTCCAGAATGGAACGTGTTGTAAGAGACCGTATGACAACTCAGGACAGTGATTCGATCACTCCTCAGAACCTGATCAATATTAAACCCGTGACTGCAGCAGTTAAGGAATTCTTCGGAAGCTCCCAGCTGTCACAGTTCATGGATCAGAATAACCCTCTGTCAGAGCTGACTCATAAGAGACGTCTGTCTGCATTAGGTCCCGGCGGTCTGTCCCGTGATCGTGCAGGTTTCGAGGTTCGAGACGTACACTACTCCCATTACGGCCGTATGTGTCCTATCGAGACCCCCGAAGGTCCCAACATCGGTCTGATCAACTCACTGGCAACCTATGCGCGCCTGAACGAGTACGGATTTATCGAAGCTCCTTACCGTAAGGTTGACAGAACAGAAGACCCTGAAAATCCCAGGGTAACAGAAGAAGTTATCTACATGACAGCAGATGAAGAAGATAACTACATCGTAGCACAGGCGAACGAAGAGCTGGATGAAAACGGTCATTTCGTGCGTCAGAACGTATCAGGCCGTTTCAGAGAGGAAACAGCAGAATTCGACAGAAGAAAAGTAGATTACATGGACGTATCACCCAAGATGGTATTCTCCGTAGCTACAGCGATGATTCCCTTCCTGGAGAATGATGATGCGAACCGTGCGCTGATGGGTTCCAACATGCAGCGTCAGGCAGTGCCGCTTCTTACAACAGAAGCTCCTGCAGTCGGTACAGGTATGGAAGCAACAGCAGCAGTTGACTCAGGCGTATGTGTGGTTGCCAGAAATTCAGGTACAGTAGAGCGTTCTACTTCCAATGAAATCGTGATCCGCACAGTTGACGGTGAAAAAGACGTTTACCACCTGACCAAGTTCAAGAGAAGCAACCAGTCCAACTGCTACAACCAGAAACCCATTGTTTTCAAAGGGGATAAGGTTGAAAAGGGCGAGGTAATCGCCGACGGACCTTCTACATGCAATGGTGAGATCGCTCTGGGTAAAAACCCGCTGATCGGTTTCATGACATGGGAAGGCTACAACTACGAGGATGCTGTACTGTTAAGCGAGCGCCTTGTAAAGGATGACGTATATACATCTGTTCATATTGAAGAATATGAGGCAGTTGCAAGAGATACAAAGCTCGGACCGGAAGAAATCACCCGTGATGTTCCCGGTATCGGCGAAGATGCACTGAAAGATCTGGACGAACGCGGCGTGATCCGTATTGGTGCAGAGGTACGTGCAGGGGATATTCTGGTAGGTAAGGTTACTCCCAAGGGAGAAACTGAACTGACCGCAGAAGAAAGACTGCTGCGTGCGATTTTCGGTGAAAAAGCAAGAGAAGTAAGAGATACTTCCCTTAAAGTTCCTCACGGTGCTTATGGTATCGTTGTGGATGCAAAGGTATTCAGCAGAGAAAACAACGACGAACTGAATCCCGGCGTAAATCAGTCTGTACGTATTTATATCGCACAGAAGAGAAAGATTTCCGTTGGTGATAAGATGGCTGGTCGTCATGGTAACAAGGGTGTCGTTTCCAGAGTTCTTCCGGAAGAAGATATGCCTTTCCTGCCCAATGGCCGTCCTCTTGATATCGTTCTGAACCCTCTGGGCGTACCTTCCCGTATGAACATCGGACAGATTCTGGAGATCCATTTAAGTCTGGCTTCCAAGGTACTGGGCTTTAATGTTGCAACCCCTGTCTTCGATGGTGCAAACGAAATTGATATTCAGGATACACTGGAGCTTGCCAACGATTATGTAAATATGGAATGGGAAGATTTCCAGGAGAAATATAAGGATACACTCCTTCCTGAAGTTATGCAGTACCTGGGAGACCATCTGGAACACAGAGAGCTGTGGAAGGGTGTTCCCATTTCCAGAGATGGTAAGGTTCAGCTGCGTGACGGCCGTACCGGCGAAGAATTTGATAACCCGGTAACAATCGGTCACATGCATTACCTGAAGCTGCATCATCTGGTAGACGATAAGATTCATGCCCGTTCTACAGGCCCTTACTCACTGGTAACTCAGCAGCCTCTGGGCGGTAAAGCTCAGTTCGGCGGACAGCGTTTCGGTGAAATGGAAGTTTGGGCGCTGGAAGCATACGGTGCGGCATACACCTTACAGGAAATTCTTACAGTTAAATCCGATGATGTTGTGGGACGTGTTAAGACATACGAAGCAATCATCAAGGGTGAAAACATTCCTGAACCCGGCGTACCCGAATCATTTAAGGTATTGCTGAAGGAAATGCAGTCACTGTGTCTGGATATGAAGCTTCTGCGTGAAGACGGTTCAGAAGTCGAAATCAAGGAAAGCGTTGACTACACTCCCAATCCCGGCAGCATGAAGATGCTGGAGGATAAGGATTCTTCTTATTCAGAATCCAGAGAAAACTTCAGTGCAGGCGGCTACCAGGTTGGAAGCAGCAATGAAGAAGGCGAATTCGTTGCAGAAGAGCCTTCAGAAGAAGAGCTGATGTTTGAGGAAATGTCCTTCGAAGACGATGATGAATTCGGTGACGATAAATAAACAGATTGTTTTGATTAGTTTTGAATAGAGAGAGAACCCGGATTCTGTGTGAAGAGAACATGCAGAATCCGGCAAAGGAAGGGAGTGCCGCTCATGTCTGAGTCAGTTAATGAAACATATCAGCCTTTGGTGTTTGATGCGATTAAAATCGGCCTTGCTTCACCTGAGAAGATTCTGGAATGGTCCAAGAAGAAAAACAGCGATGGTGAGGTCAAAAAACCCGAAACAATTAACTACAGAACGCTGAAGCCGGAAAAAGACGGTCTGTTCTGTGAGAAGATTTTCGGACCCAGCAAAGACTGGGAATGTAACTGTGGTAGATATAAAAAGATCCGTTATAAAGGCGTAATCTGTGACCGCTGTGGAGTTGAAGTAACCAAGGCAAGTGTCCGCAGAGAGCGCATGGGTCACATCAAACTGGCAGCACCTGTATCTCATATCTGGTATTTCAAGGGTATTCCCAGCCGTATGGGACTGATCCTGGAGATGTCTCCCAGAACTCTGGAGAAGGTACTGTATTTTGCTTCTTATGTAGTATTAAATCCGGTTCCCGCACCGATCGTTGATCCGGATCCGGAAAGAGATAAGAAGATTCCCAAGTTAAAATATAAGGATGTTCTTTCTGAGAAAGAATATCGTGAAGCATATGAATATTATGGTGAAAGCCTTCGCGTAGGCATGGGCGCGGAAGCAGTTCAGGAGCTGCTTCGTGACATTGATCTCGAGAAGGAATCCGAAGAGCTGAAAACCGCTTTAAAGACAGTAACTACCAGCCAGAAGAGAGCAAAGATCATCAAAAAGCTGGAAGTAGTAGAAGCATTCCGCAAATCAGGCAACAAGCCTGAATGGATGATTCTGACTGTTATCCCGGTTATTCCTCCGGATCTGCGTCCCATGGTTCAGCTGGATGGCGGCCGTTTCGCCACCTCCGACTTAAATGACCTGTACCGCAGAATTATCAACAGAAACAACCGTCTTGCAAGACTGCAGGAACTGGGTGCTCCTGATATCATTGTAAGAAATGAAAAACGTATGCTGCAGGAAGCAGTAGATGCTCTGATTGATAACGGCAGAAGAGGACGCCCGGTAACCGGCCCCGGTAACCGCCCGTTAAAATCTCTGTCCGATATGTTAAAGGGTAAACAGGGTCGTTTCCGTCAGAACCTGTTAGGTAAGCGTGTTGACTACTCAGGACGTTCCGTTATCGTAGTAGGTCCCGAACTGAAGATTTACCAGTGCGGTCTGCCGAAAGAAATGGCAATCGAACTGTTCAAACCCTTTGTTATGAAAGAACTGGTTGCTGACGGTACCGCTCATAACATCAAGAGCGCCAAGAAGATGGTTGAAAGACTTCAGCCTGAAGTTTGGGATGTGTTAGAAAAGGTTATCAAAGAACATCCGGTTATGTTAAACCGTGCTCCTACACTGCACAGACTGGGTATTCAGGCATTTGAACCCATTCTGGTAGAAGGTAAGGCAATTAAGCTGCATCCTCTGGTATGTACCGCTTACAACGCCGACTTCGATGGTGACCAGATGGCTGCCCATCTGCCTCTGACTATGGAAGCACAGGCAGAATGCCGTTTCCTGCTTCTGTCACCCAACAACCTGTTAAAGCCCTCCGATGGTGCTCCTGTAGCCGTTCCTTCACAGGATATGGTACTTGGTATCTACTACCTGACTCAGGAACGTCCCGGCTCCAAGGGCGAAGGCATGTTCTTTAAGAACCTGAACGAAGCAATTCTGGCTTACGAAAACAAGTACATTACACTGCAGAGCCGCATTAAAGTTCGTGTAACCAAATGCATGGATGACGGCCGTGTAGTAACCGGCAATGTAGAATCTACATTAGGACGTTTCCTCTTCAACGAGATCATTCCTCAGGATTTAGGTTTTGTTGACAGAACTATCCCCGGCAATGAACTGAAGCTTGAAATCGATCAGCTGGTTGCAAAGGATTCCAAGGGCGAAAAGATTGGTCTGAAGGAGATCCTGAAGAAGGTTATTAACGTACATGGTGCAACTGAATCTGCAGAAGTTCTGGATAATATCAAGGCAATCGGTTACAAATATTCAACCCGCGCTGCCATGACCGTATCCATTTCCGATATGTGTGTGCCGAAGGATAAGAAAGAGATGATTTCCGACGCACAGGCTACAGTAGATAAAATTGCGGTACATTACCGCAGAGGTCTGTTAACAGACGAAGAACGTTACAGAGAAGTTATCAACGTTTGGAAAGCAACTGATGATGAGCTTTCCAGAAAGCTGATGGATTTAAGTAACATGAGCGCTTACAACAACATCCGTATGATGGCCGACTCCGGTGCCCGTGGTTCTGCAAAACAGATCAAACAGCTGGCAGGTATGCGTGGTCTGATGGCGGATACAACAGGTAAGACCATCGAGCTGCCCATCAAGTCAAACTTCCGTGAAGGTCTGGACGTACTGGAATACTTCATTTCCGCTCATGGTGCTCGTAAAGGTCTGTCCGATACAGCGCTGCGTACAGCCGATTCAGGTTACCTGACAAGACGTCTGGTAGACGTATCTCAGGATCTGATCATCCGCGAAGTAGACTGCTGCGAAGGAACAGGCGAAATCCCTTACATGGAAGTTGCAGAGTTCCCTCGTGTTGAATCACTGGAACAGCGTATCACAGGCCGTGTAGCAGCTGAAGATATCGTAGATCCTGCTGATCCTTCCCGCGTAATCGTGAAGAAGAATCACATGATTTATCCTGTAAAGGTAGATCAGATTGTAAAAGCAGGTATCAAGAAGGTGAAGATTCGTACAGTACTCTCCTGTAAATCTCACATTGGTGTCTGTGCAAAATGTTATGGCGCCAACATGGCAACCGGCCGTCTTGTACAGGTTGGTGAAGCAGTTGGTATTATCGCAGCACAGTCTATCGGTGAACCCGGTACACAGCTGACCATGCGTACATTCCATACCGGTGGTGTAGCTGGTGACGATATTACACAGGGTCTTCCCCGAGTTGAGGAACTTTTTGAAGCAAGAAAGCCGAAAGGTCTTGCGATCATTTCCGAAATCGACGGTGAAGTTGCAGTCAGAGAAACCAAGAAGAAACGTGAAGTTATCATTACAGGTGATGACGGTACCAAGAAAGAATACCCGATCACTTACGGTTCAAGAATCAAGGTATTTGACGGCGATATCGTAAGAGCCGGTGACGAACTGACCGAAGGTAGCGTAAACCCTCACGATATCCTGAAGATCAAAGGTCTGCGCGCCGTACAGGATTACATGATCCGCGAAGTACAGAGCGTATACCAGTTACAGGGTGTAGACATCAATGATAAACATATCGAAATCATTGTTCGTCAGATGTTAAAGAAGATCAAGATTGAAGATGCCGGTGACAACACCGATATTCTTCCTGGAACATCCGTAGATGTCCTTGACTTTAACGACACCAACGCAAGACTGGAATCAGAAGGCAAGCGTCCTATGACCGGTAAACAGGTTATGCTTGGTATCACCAAGGCTTCCCTGGCAACCAACTCCTTCCTGTCAGCAGCTTCCTTCCAGGAAACCACAAAGGTTCTGGCAGAAGCAGCAATTAACGGCAAGGTGGATCCTCTGATCGGTCTGAAAGAAAACGTACTGATCGGTAACCTGATTCCTGCAGGTACAGGTATGAAGAGATATCGTTCCGTTAAACTGGATACTGATAAACCTGAAACAGAGGAAATCCTTGAAGGAACAGAGGATGGTGCGGAAAACACTTATGCAGAAGTTCCCAGTGTGGAGGATGAAGCGGTAACAGTTCATGAAGATGAAGCAGAAGAGGAAACATTGGGTGACTCTGTTGATTCCGGATTCAGTGAACTGCTTGCAGCATTGACCAGCGAAGGTTTTTCTGATGATGATTCGGATGATGAATAAAGTTTGGTAAAATTCAATACAATCTAATTTTGTTGAATAAATTAATGCAGTTTGCATGATTGCAGCCCTGGATAATTTCTTATCCGGGGCTGTTTTGGTAGTGGTGACTATCTTTTAGGTGAGAAGGCTCCATTACAGTACAATCCTGTTCGGGGACGCGCTCTCGCTCGGATCGAACGCAGCGGAACTAAACTCTCGAACTGTCTTTCAGACAGCCCGATCGTTAAGTACCGGCGTTCTCTATGGTCCCTTTCACAGGATAGTACTGTAATTCCGCCGCCGCAG
>JAUNPP010000186.1 GCA_030536685.1 Lachnospiraceae bacterium | reverse complement strand
GAAGAAGCATGTAAATCGGAAGCAGCAGATGAATTTGATGATGTAAATGACATCGACATGGCGTATAATAGTTTTGCATGGGTTTATGATACTTTCATGGACAATATACCATATGATGAATGGACGAAATACCTGACAGAGTTATTAAAAGAATATGGTATTTCAGATGGAATTGTATTGGATATGGGGTGTGGTACAGGTAATGTTACAGAACGTCTGGCATTGCGTGGGTATGATATGATTGGGATTGACAACTCAGAAGAAATGCTGATGGAAGCAAGAGAAAAAATGATGAATTCGGAAAACGAGATGAATATTTTGTATCTGCTTCAGGATATGCGTTCTTTTGAGTTGTATGGTACCGTTGCGGCGGCGGTAAGTATCTGTGATTCTATGAATTATATACTGGAAAAAGAAGATTTGCAGGAGGTTTTCCGACTGGTCAATAATTATCTTGATCCAGGCGGCGTATTTATTTTTGATTTTAATACGCCCTATAAATATAAAGAAGTGATTGGAGACCGGGTAATTGCAGAAAACAGAGATGACTGCAGTTTTATATGGGAAAATAATTTTGATGAAGCGGAAGAGATAAATATTTATGATTTAACAATCTTCATACAGGAAGATCAGGAATTATTCCGCCGTTATCAGGAAACTCATTATCAGAAGGCCTGGGAGATTGAGGATTTTGTTCAGGCTGCAGAAGCTGCGGGCATGAAAGTTTTAGCTGTTTATGATGCATTTAGCCATAAGGCACCTGAAAAAAACAGTGAACGTCTGTATATGATCGTGCAGGAGCAAGGTAAATAGAAGTAAAAAGCAAAAAAGTATAAAATATAAATAAAAAGACCAAAATGATAGACAGAGGAGAATCGATATGAGTGATTATTTAGTAAGAGCAACAGCTGCAGATCATGGTATCCGTGCATTTGCGGTAACGACAAGAAATCTGGTGGAACATGCAAGACAGATTCATAACACAAGCCCCGTTGCGACAGCTGCTTTGGGCAGACTGCTGACAGCTGGTGTCATGATGGGAAGCATGATGAAGGGAGATGATGATCTGATTACCCTTCAGATTAAAGGTGATGGGCCGATTCAGGGAATCGTCGTAACTGCCGACAGTCATGGAAAAGTAAAGGGATATGTTTATAACCCGGAAGTACTTCTTCATGCAAATGCGAAAGGAAAGCTGGACGTTGCGGGAGCTGTGGGACAGGGAGAACTGAGGGTGATTCGTGATACCGGCTTAAAGGATCCTTATGTAGGAACCGTACAGCTGGTCAGTGGAGAAATAGCAGAGGACATTACCTATTATTTTGCTTCTTCAGAGCAGATTCCTTCCGCAGTAGCGTTGGGGGTACTGATGGACAGAGCAAATTTTGTGAAACAGGCAGGCGGTCTGATTATTCAGTTGATGCCGTTTGCTTCAGATGAGCTGGTAGAAAAACTGGAAGCCAAGATTGCACAGCTGACTTCACTGACTTCACTTCTTGACCAGGGAATGACGCCTGAGCAGATTTTGGAGTTTGTTCTTGGCGACCTGGGACTGGAAATCATGGATAAAATGCCGCTGGAGTTTTCCTGCAACTGTTCCAGAGAACGGGTAGAAAAAGCAGTCATTACAACTGGTGCGAAGGAACTCCAGGATATGATTGATGAAGGAAAGAGCATTGAAGTAAATTGTCATTTCTGCGGTGAAAAATATGAATTTTCAGTAGAAGATCTGAAACAGATGTTAAAGAGAGCCGTAAGACCGTAGAAAGAGAAACATAAGATTACAGAAAGAAAGCTGCAAAACTGTAGAGAGAGAGCCATAAGACCATAGAAAACAGCAAAAACCAGTAAGCTGGACATTGCATCTTTGGGATGATTGCAGTACAATAAATACGATTCTCGTATTATTACAAATGAGAGTGAAAGGAAAAGCAGGGAAAATATGGATGCAAAAGAATTATCATTAAAAAAACATTATGAATGGAATGGAAAAATTGAAGTTGTTTCCAGATGTAAGGTGGAATCAATGGAGGATCTGGCAGTTGCTTACACTCCCGGTGTTGCACAGCCCTGTCTTGCAATTGCGGAAAACAAGGATCTGTCTTATCAGCTGACACGGAGAAGCAATCTGGTGGCAGTTGTAACAGACGGTTCTGCTGTATTGGGTCTGGGAAATATCGGACCGGAAGCAGGTATGCCCGTTATGGAAGGTAAATGTGTACTGTTTAAGGAATTTGGCGATGTAGATGCATTTCCGATTTGTATTGATTCACAGGATGTGGATACAATTGTAGATACGGTTGCGTTGATCTCCAAGAGCTTTGGTGGCATTAATCTGGAAGATATTGCCGCGCCCAGATGTTTTGAAATTGAAGAAAAACTGAAACAGCGCTGCGATATTCCTGTTTTTCATGATGACCAGCATGGTACCGCGATCGTTGTAGCTGCGGCTTTGTTAAATGCAATGAAGGTAACAGGAAGGAAAATGGGAAGTGCCAGAATTGTTATCAATGGCGCAGGTGCTGCCGGTACAGCAATTGCAAAGCTTTTGCTGCAGATGAATTTCGGAAGCATTACCATGTGTGACCGCTATGGTATTGTATGTTCCGGCGAAGACTGGCTGACCGATGCACAGGAGGAATTGGCGCAGGTAACCAATCTGGAGCATCAGAAGGGACTTCTTGCAGACGCAGTAAAAGGTGCAGATATTTTTGTCGGCGTTTCCCGCCCGGGCATGTTGACTACTGAAATGGTGAAAACGATGGCAAAGGATTCTATTGTTCTGGCCATGGCAAATCCTACACCTGAAATCATGCCTGAAAACGCAAAAAAAGGCGGTGCAAAGGTAGTTGGTACCGGACGCAGCGATTTCCCCAACCAGATCAATAACGTACTGATTTTCCCTGGCCTGTTTAAAGGGGTATTATCTGTCCGTGCAAAACAGATTACAGAGGAAATGAAGATCAGTGCGGCTTATGCGCTGGCACAGATCGTATCAGAAGAAGAATTATCGCCGGAATATATTATTCCGAATGCGTTAAATAAAGAAGTAGCCAAAAAAGTAGCAGAGGCCGTTGCCAAAACCGCAGTAGACGCAATGAAATAAATGAAAAAATCATTGCCCCAATTGCAGCAGACGCAATGAAATAGTGGCAAAACCGTAGCAGACGCAATGAAATAAGTGGCAAAACCACTGCAGATGTGATGAAATAGATGGCAGAAAATGAGAGGTTGACAGAATGGACAGAGTAGGTGAAATGGAAAAATATCTGGAAAATGCAAAAGGTCATTTAAAGGTAGTGCTTCATCATAAATGGGAAGTTATGAAGGGGTGTTTCCGGGTAGGGCTTTACCGCCAGGGAATCGTTCATGATCTGTCTAAATTTTCACCTGTCGAATTTGGCGCCGGAATCCGTCATTTTCAGCAGGGGATGCGCAGTCCGAATGCAAGAGAACGAGAGCTGTATGGATATTCGTGTTCCTGGATGCATCATAAAGGCCGGAACAAGCATCATTTTGAGTATTGGACAGATGTTTCGGATGACAAAAAGCATTGCCTGGCTGGAAAAAAGATGCCTCCGCGTTATCTGGCGGAAATGGTGATGGATCGAATCGCAGCGTCGAAAACTTATAAAGGCAGAGATTATACCGATCGTACTGCTCTGGATTATCTGCTGAAAAGCAGTGACAATGAAACGATGAATCCTGAAACGTATCGGGAATTGAAAAAAATCTTAACTATTCTTGCAGAGCACGGAGAGCGTGCAGCATTTCATTATGTAAGAAAAATGTTAAAAAGAGGTTCTTATTAAAGAGATTTCTGTTAAAAAGAAGTTTTTATTCAAACGGCAGAGGGGACTGTGAAAGCAGCCCCCTCATTGTTATTTAGTCCGTTGGGCGTCGAATTAAAGTTCAGCGGCCGGATTTACATGAAAAATCAGGACAGACGGAAGGTTGCACATTCTGTCTGTTCCATTTTTTTTGCACCGCTGCCTGCGATGCCGATTTTCTCAGCAGTGCAGATCTGATTTTTGTTATAAATACATTTTACTGCATCACAGGAAACCTCGAGCATTTTGTCAGGGGTTTCATAGGAATTGCGGCAGCAGCCCTTTGATTTTTCATCAAAGCTTGCGCAGCAGGTGGATGAGGGCATTTCTGCACGTTCACCGTCTACCTGAATTTTACCTTTGCAGCAATAATGATCGGAATTGTGGATACAGGTATCAACACTACATACTAAATTTGTCATAATAACCTCCGGAATCAAGAATGGTTTTGTTATTACCAGTTTTTTGTTGCAGCCGGTGATGAAAATGACGCCGGCATAAAAACAGTATGACCTGAAATGAAAAAAATATGTACAGGTGTAAAAATAAAGATATGCGTAAGAACAAAAACAAAAAAAATGTATTTTTGGTTGCAAAAATAACAGACAAACGGAACTTTTTTCGTTATACTGTTACTGTAGAAAAACAAGCGGTTAAGCCAAAGCAAGCGGTTAAGCCA
>JAUNPP010000185.1 GCA_030536685.1 Lachnospiraceae bacterium | reverse complement strand
CTGTACTTCCTGCACTTTCTGTAACACTGCTGATTTCTTATCCTCTACGCAAACGTTTTTAAATGAAACACAAACAATTCATTTGCCAGCTGAATCTTATCTCCGTTTTTCAGCTTCACTTTCTGGTCATATTCTACCTCTGTTCCATTGACAAACGTTCCGTTAGTTGACTGCAGATCCTTAATGTAATACGCGCCTTCTTCCAGTACAATCGCAGCATGGCGGGTACTGATGGCGGGATTGTCCTCTATCGCCAGATCGACTGCTTCAGCGCGTTTGCCAATACAGATCTGTTTTTTGCTGATCACAAGCCCTTTTCCGGTTCTCTTACAGGAAATAGACGCTACAGCTGCAATTGTGCCTTCGTTGTTTAAAATAACTGTTTTTTCATAACAAAGATCAGGATCAGCGGCTTCTTCCGCCTTTTCCTTTTCATTTGTCTTTACTTTTGAATCGCACGATGTTTTGCACGATGTTTTCGCTATTCCTGTTTTCTTACGCACCTTTGATGCTTTTGAAGCTTCTTCCTTTTCCCCATACGCAGCTGCCTGCTCCGTTCTTTTTTTCTCTTTTTCGAACTGTCCCTGCTTCCATAACAATCTTAAGAGCCAGATGACCAGCAAAACGATCACTGCTGCCAGTGCATAGATCACTTTTCTGCTTGTTTTCATTTTTAAAACCAGATGAGACTGCGCATCTGTGAGCTGCTCCAATGCTGCCGAAATACTTTCCTGTTTCTGATACGGTTCACGCAGCAAATAATTGACAGATTCCAAAGCTGTACTCAGCGCTTCCTTGGAGCTCGTTTTATAATTTTTATTCGCAAGCAGCTGTTCGCTTTTTTTCACCTCTGCCCGCAGTTCTTCTGTAATACTGTCCTTATCTTTGCTTTCGTAATGAATCCCAAAATTGTCCAGAACGCTCTTAATTTCATCAATATAAAGCGAGTAGTAAATACCTTCCTTTTCCTTACTGAAAGCCGCATTATTTAAGCCAACAACATAACCTTCCGCATTTACCAGCGGGCCGCCTGTATTGCCTTTTGTTATTTTAGCAGAATGCTGAATATAAAAAATACCGTCACGGCTTACTTTTCTATCCTGCACGTTTCCTTCATAGATTTCCACATCAAACTCTGAGAATTCCGTTTTTTCGCTTTTTTTATTAAATCCCTGCGTATAAACGATATCACCGGTTGACAAGTCTTCGCTGTTTCCCAGCTTTACAGGCGGTTTTTCGCTCATACTGCTTTCAATTCCCAGTATCCCGTAATTCTGCTTATCACTTTTAATCATAATAACTGCTTCCACTACAACATCATCTTTTACAACAACCCGCAGTGCATCATACAGACTGTCCTTTTGATATTTAATTTTATGCTTTTTGCAATAAGCTTTTTTACTTTTTTCACTGTTTACCAGTATATCGTAATTTGTTAAAATATACGATTGGCTGTCTTCTGCTGCAACAACAAAACCACTTGCGCTTTTCATTTTATAGAATTTGCCGTTCTGGTTCACAAAGCCGGAATAAACCTCTACAATTGCTTTTTTCACTTCTGTAATGGGATCGCTTTTTTCTTCCGCACTACTGTAAATAACTCCTGTATTTCCAATCCAAAGCAAACAAACCAGAAGAACTGCAGCAATTCTTCCGGTAATCCTGTTATTTTCTTTTTTCATCCTATCTGTTCCATCCTTATCAATTTCTCCGGATATGACAAGGGGAGTACAGAACTTCTTCCGTACTCTCCTGTGCCTTTGTTGTATTCTGTTTAGATGATAACATCTCCGGATAAGGAATTTGCCAGAGAGATATTACTCTTTTCTACGTTTTCCATCGTAGCAGCCATCTGATTCAGATCTGATACATGTTCATTTACCATTTTAATCATTCTGTTGATATCATCCTGAAGCTGATCGAATTTTTTCTTGTATGCAGTTGCTGCATCACCGCTCCAAATGCTGCCGTTCAGTGAGTTAACCAGCGTAGTCATCTGATTTGTAATTGTTTTAATCTGATTTCCTGTTGAACTAAATGAATTTGCTGTGCTTTTTAACTGGGAAGTACTAACTTTAATTGTTCCTGTCATAATCGATTCCTCTCTTTCGGTTTATGCGCTGCTTCTGTGCCATCTTTAATCTTGTGCTCTGTTTTCTGTGCTGCTTTTGATCTCTTTTGATCTTATGCTCTGTTCTGCGCAATCTATACTCTTGTGCTTTTTTCTGTCTGTACGTTTATTCTTTGTCTCTGTCTGTACTCAGATTTATTTGTATTTTCTTTGATTTGCTAAAGCAATGTTCTTTCTTTCTGCATCTTCATAGGCTTTTGCAATTTCATTTAACTTTGCAACGTACTGTTCGATTGCATTGTAGAAATTGTGCATCTGTGTAATATCCTGTTCGAATGCTTTGTGGAATGCATCATTTGCTTCGCCATCCCACATTCCGTTCAAATGTTTTTCCTGAGTTTTCAGATTATCAATCTGGGTTTTCAGTCTGGAATTTTGATTTTTCAGATCATTTGCCTTGTTTTTAAGTGTTGTTGTTGAAACCTGAATTGTATTAGACATATATTTGTCCTCCCTCATAATGTATGTTTTTTATGTTTGCTTCTTTGTTTCTTTGTTTCTTTTGATGGTTTTATTCTAACACACTCTTTTGAATTCGGATGAATCTTCCCTTAAATAACCTGTTTATCACCCTGAATGACTTTTTTTCAGGTAATTGGGGGTGTATTTGGAAAGCAAATGCTAAAAGCATCTTACTGCTTATAAAGCATAGCGAGTTTTGATATAAATTTACTTCTCTCTTCATCTTCAAACCCTCGGAAAACAACCTCTTTTATATCTTCATGATTGAACATATACTGAAATTCTTCCCCAATATAACCTTCCGGATAAAAAATACCGAGATAATCATATTCCTTACCATCTCCGCCTGCGTTAGTCTGCATGATTCCAATGATCATCAGTCGTTTCTCTCCGTCTTTTAAAACTACAACTGAGCCTACAGGTAATAATCCTTTAATATTCATATTTTTTCCCCTTTTCTTATACTTTTCTTATATTAATGACATTCTCACAAACCAGCTGTTTGTTGTTTTAACTGCCTTTTCAACAAAATTGGCCCTGTACTCATAAATATTCAGTATAGAATCTGAAATCAATTCTGTAATTGTCTCTCCTTTGGTCACATTCTTGACTATGGCATTTGCTGAGGCTATAACCAGTCCGCCTACCGCGAGTGTTACAATTCCCGGGGTTGTAACCGGTAATACTGCTCCCACAGCCGCACCGACTACAATACCAGCGCCATAATTCAATACTGTACCTACTACCGTTTCCATAATTGTTTCATTCAAAACTCTCTGGTCTGTCATTTTTCCACCTGACTTAGCCTGCTCATCTTTATTATCAAACCAGTTCACTATTCCATCTACAACAACAGCTCCCCAGGATACAACTGCTTTTCCAATACCATTTGTACCTTTAAAATCACCAATAACCGACTTGAATTGTGCATTAAATGGAGAGGTTTTATTCGTCAAATTGTGAACAAAACGTGTAACAGGTTTTTCAGCGGTCGATAGTCTTTCCAGCGGTTTAAGTCCTGTGATTTTCTTTACCCACCATGTCATTGCCTTTTGTGCACCAACTGCCCTGCCGATTGTTTTATAATTTTTATAGCTCTTCGCTGCATCTGTTATAAAATCGTACCAATCCTTAAGATTTTTTCTTATATCTGCATTGCTTTCTGCTTTCTGCATCCCTGATACCAGCTCATAAAGCGTTTTAATATATTCTGCACCTGCCAATAAACCATTCCATCCATATTCATTCCAGATATCAGTCCAGATATTTTCAAATGGGTTCCCCCGATATAATCCTCTTATCTCTTTTTCCGTATACACATAGCATTCTCTTGCCTGATTCAGTACATTTTTCATGCTTGAAACAGATTTTCTCTGCGTTTGAATAGAATTTGATGTCTTTGTGATTCTCGCTCCGATTGCTGCATAAGAACTTATCTGCATACACTGGGACAATTTTGATTTTGCATTGTTTAACTCCCTGTCCAGGCACTTCAATCTGTTATAGATTTCATTCAGATCATCCTCCTGTGCCTTCAGAGATGATGGATTTACCATAAATTCTGCCATATCTTGCCACATCCTTACTTTTATGATTGATAAGTTCTTTGCTGTGCCAGCTTTAATGCCTCCATTTCCGCATTGTAGACATTGCGGGCTATTTTCTGAACAGACTCTGCTGTTTTGCGAATTTCCCTCGCACGATCTCTTAACTCATCGCAAACGGCGGTTCCTTTTTTCACATAGAGCTCAGCGCTTTCGCCTTTCCACTGAGCGGATACATTTCTCAAAACCTCAGAAAACTGTCTGTTTGCCAGCTGTTCCAGCTCCTTTGCGATCTTTTCCAGAGACTTGGACTGTTCTTCTGCCTTTCTGTAATCCAGCTCGATCTTAGCCTTACTTTTCGCCATATCGAATCTCCTTTTCCCCTGCTGCTTATACCTGCTGTTTATACCT